>JBJXFP010000076.1:0-14915 GCA_046155615.1 Flavobacteriales bacterium
CGGTTGTAGCACTCATGCTTACCACCAAATCCTCAGAGCAGTTGTCAGTAGCAAATACTACTGCATCTTCCACTGGGGTGTTGCACTCCAGGGTGCTGTTAGATGGTACGCCATGAAGTACGGGGTATTCTGTATCTATCACAGTGATTACCTGCACGTGGGTTGTTGTGTTCTCACAATCATCCATTGCCACCCAAGTGCGTGTGATGGTATAAGGGCAACCTTCGGTTGACTCTTCGCTGTATGAAACTTCAACATTTTCGTCACAGTTGTCATCAGCAGTTACTTCTTCTGCCTCAGGCACTGCATCACACTCCACGGTCATGTTCTCCGGTGTGTTGTTAAAGGTTGGGTCAGTGGTATCTACTACTTCAATGGTTTGAGTTGCTGTAGCAGTATTACCACAATCGTCAGTAGCAGTCCAGGTGCGTTCTATAAGGTAAGTGCATCCGCTGCCTTCTATTATTACACTTGAGTAGGTTACATCCACATCTTCATCGCAGATGTCGGCAGCAGTTACTACAGGTGGCTCAGGTATGGCCGAACACTCTACTGTAGCATTGGCTGGCACACCAATCAACCATGGGTCTTGTGTATCCACCACAGTAATTGTCTGTACATGTGTTGCGGTATTTCCACAACCATCGTTGGCCACCCATGTGCGTATGATGGTGTAAGGACAACCCTCTGTCATGGTTTGACTGTAGGTTACCGTTGCATCGTGGCAATTGTCAGAGGCTGTTACCTCTTCAGGCTCTGGCACTGCATTGCACTCCACAGTTATATCGTCTGGCGTGTTGTTGAAATATGGATCAGTAGTATCAACTACATGTATTATCTGATAAACTGTGATACTGTTGCCGCAGTCGTCTGTAGCAGTCCATGCGCGCTGTATATCGTATCCGCATGGTGTTACGTTGGCAATACCACTTATTGCGGTTACTACCAACTCATCATCACAAGCATCATCAAATGTTGGGGTATAAGCTGGCTCATCTTCGTCACACTCTATGGTAAGTTCAGCAGGTACGCCATTCACCACATAAGGGTTTTGAGTATCCACTACAGTGATGGTTTGTGATGCTGATGCAGTGTTGCCACAATCATCAGTCACACTCCAGGTGCGTATAAAGAGGTAGCCACACGCAAGGTCTTCGGTTACTGCTGTCATACCCACTTCAAGGTCGGTATCACAGTTATCAGTAGCGAATACTACGGCATCAGAAATTGGCTCTGTACACTCCACGGTATCATCGGCTGGCACACCGTGCAGGATAGGATCTGTATTGTCATAAACAGAGAATGTACGTGATGCAGACACTTCATTGCCGCAATTGTCCTCGGCCATCCAGGTGATAACACGGGTAAGGTCGCAACCTTCACCGCTGTCAGTGTAATCAGAAGTTACATCCACTGCACCCTCACAAAGGTCTGTGGCACTAACGGCAAATGCAGATGGCAATGGCAACATGCCACATTCTACTGAACCATTTTGCGGCAAGCCATTCAATTCCGGGGCTTGTGTATCTGTAATGGTAATCACTTGATCTACCACAGTGATGTTGCAACCATCTGTAGCAGTCCAGGTGCGTACTAAAGTAGTAACGCAAGGTGTGCTGTTTGATTCTTCTGTAAAGAAACTGGTAACATCGCCACACTCATCCGTGAATGTGATAAGAGGAACTGAAGGGGTGGCTTCGCCACACTCGATGCTTACATCCTGTGGATTCATAGAAGGTGTTGGCCCTTCATTGTCGCCTGTTACAAAGTATTGTGTGAAGGTAGCTGTATTGCCGCAGAGGTCGGTAGCTGTCCACACTCTGATATGTGTGCACGCACAGGCATGGTCCTCTTCCACACAAGTGATGAAACCTCCATTAGACCCACCGTTGAAGTTTTCATTAATGGATGTAAGGGCTTCGTTTAATGAAGAGAAGCTATAAGCATTGCTGCAACCGCCTATTACATTGTTGGCTATGGCCAAAAGTTGATTGATGGTCATTCCGGCAAATGTTCCATTGCCGATAATTTGATTACCCAATTGACCAGCGGCAGGAGCAAAGTTTGCATCATAGGCATCGAAACCTACATTTAGTGTAGCTGCCACAAGTTGTCCAGCAAGCACGTTGTTGTAACTGTTGCCAGGGTTGGTCATATCATTAGGCAATGCTGAGGGTGTGCTACCTGATGGTAAGAAATCTTGCACTGCCTGAGCAGAGGTTAGGGTAAGCGCATTGTTGGCGGCACAGCCTATGGTCAATCCGCTTGGGAAAGCCGCTGCAAAGTTTGCATTGCGATATACACCGGGATTGTTGCCATTGGCCGGAGCACCCCACCCACCTTGCGTATATGTTTTGTAATCGCATGGTGATACATCATCATCACCACAAGTAGTGGCATCTATATATGTATAGGTAACCGCGCCATTGTTGTCCGTAGCTGTTGGCTGTATCAGTGGCAAATTTTCGTTGCAATCCAAATCGTAGTTGGCTTGCTGCTCATCAAATATTGGGTCTTCATCATCATTGGTAACAACAACGGTGTCGCTGTCGATGCAGCCATTGCAGTCGGTTACTGTGATGGTGTAAGTGCCTGCCTGATTTACAGTTACAGTTGGGCCATTGTTGGCACCCACTATGCCGGGGCCTGTCCAAAGGTAGGTCACGTTGCTATTGCTTGTTCCGGTGGTGGTGTATTCCACATAGTCCAAACGGAAGGCGCAGTTGCCATTGTCTATCACTTTTATATAGCGGGCTGTAGAGGCCAGCGTGTAGCAATACTCTGTGTAGGTAGTACTGGTGAAAGTGACAGAGGATGTAAGGTTGGTAAAACCGCTACCTGAGCTAAGCGATGCCTGAATTTTTGCATTGCTGTAACTGGTTGGCGAATTGCTGCAATGCTCCAGCTTCATGTTCACACATATCTGTGTGCCTGCAGGAAGTACAGTACCCATATCGAGGGTGATATAAGAAATGCCATTGCCTGATTGTGTCCACAGCTTGGTGCCTGCATTGTCACCACAAATGGTGGAATTGTTTGGGCTTTCTAACCAACCACCAGAATTTGCAAGTACATGGTTGCAATCGGTTTCTCCATTGCTACCGCAAGTGCCTGCTCCTGTTACTGTTGAAGTAAGGGTGGCATTCACCGGACCGCATATCTCCTGGTCGGGGCCGGCCTGCACATCTATGGTGCAGCAGTTGTTGGTTACTACCACACTGTCAGTGGCTGTGCAGCCATTGCAGTCAGTAACCACTACAGTGTATGTGCCTGCGGCATTCACAGTTATAGAGCTGCCATTGGTAGCACCCACTATACCGGGGCCTGTCCACAGGTAGGTAACTGCATTGTTGCCGGTAGATGGTGTAGTGTATTCCACATAGTCCACACGGAAGGCGCAGTTGCCATTGTCGCTCACTTTTATATAACGTGCTGAGGCTGCAAGTGTGTAGCAATATTCTGAGTAGCTGGTAGATGTGAAGGTTACTGATGAAGTCAGGTTCACAAAGCCACTTGATGCGCTGGTTGATGCCTGAATTTTTGCGTTGGAATAGCTCGTTGAAGAATTGCTGCAGTGCTCCAGCTTCATGTTCACACATATCTGTGTACCTGCTGGCACGGTGCTGCCAAGGTCAATGGTGATGTATGAGGTGCCATCGCCCGATTGTGTCCAGAGCTTAGTACCGGCATTGTCGCCACACACAGTGGAGTTGCTGGAGCTTTCGAGCCATCCGCCTGAATTTGCCAGGGTATGGTTGCAATCTGTGATTCCATTGTTGGTGCATGTAGAGGCACCGGTAATAGTGGCATTGATATTTGCCGTAGGCGTGCAAAACTGAAAATCGTTGCCCACATTTACTGTAAGCAAACATGCTGGCGGGCAATCGTAAAGTCCGTTGATGTCGCCATCGCCCGTGTTAGTGCCATTGTAGCTAAACCACGCACTGATGCCATTGTTGGTGGTCATGATGGAACCCGCACCGTTGCCAAGCTGAAGGCCATAGTTGGTGCCATTCAGGCTGTTGAACATATTTAGGTTTACACCGGCCAGCGAGCCTGCACCTATCATAGTGCTTGGCAGTGTGGTGCTCCACTTATAGTAGGTCCACGTGGTTTCATCACCCTGCTCAGGGTTGTGGGGAGCCATACCCATGGCTATCCACTGGGCGAAGGTGCTCTTTGTATCAAACCACAAATTCACTTTGAATTTTTGATTGGGATCGGAATTGCGCTGAATGGTACCCACGATGTGCGCATGTCCATTTGCAAATTTCTCGATGCGAAGCACATCCGTAGTAGAACTTGTGAAGTCGGTGCCGAATTCGGGAATCCAGAATACCCGTGGGTCGCCTGTGCTCCAGTTATTTATTTCGCATACCTCCTGCGGGGTGCAATTGGTGGTGATGGTGATGGTAATAATGTTGCTCTCGCCTGCCCAGTCGGTGCAACCCGCCCTGCGGGCACAACGCCTGAAATCGGTAGTTTCTGTAACCGATGCTGCATCGTAAGTGGTGCTGTTGGTGTTGGTTATGTTGGTCCATGCATTGCCCGTAGAGGCATTGCGGTATATCCACATATATTCTAAGGTGCCGCTGCCGCCACTTGCTGCCAGCAGGCTTACGAAGGCAGCCGGATCGAATGGTGCACAGCCCGCCTGGCTTATGCCCACCTGACCGCCATTGGTAATGTTGCTGCAACCTGTTATGGTGAAGGTTATCGTTTCTTCATCGCAAAGACTACCGCCACAATCGTCAGCCGAAAACACCTTCACATTTACAGTGTAGGTGCCTACGCCAAGGTTCAATACTTCATCGTCAGTTGGCGAACGGAAAGGAACCGTGTTTTGTGTATGGGTATTGCTGTAGCCACCTGTCCATGTGAATTTCACACTCTCGCCACCGCTGATGAAGGCTTCCACATTCCAGTTGGCAGGCAATGATGACAAACTAAAAACGGCACCGTTGCTCAGAGGAGTCGTTGTGCCGTTGTCTAAGTTGTAAATAACAACTGATGTGAGTGCCGTGGTGCAGCAGTCGGTGATGTCCACGAATACATCGTTGGACTCGCCATCGTATGATGAACAGTTGGCTCTTCGCGAACAACGCCTGAAGTAAGTGTCCTCTGTTACCGGGCCGGGGTTGTAAGTGCTGGCAGTGGCTCCGCCAATCTGTGTCAGATTCCAGCCTGTGCTGGCGCTCTTGTACATCCACACATACTCCAAGGTGCCAGAGCCTCCACTGGGGCTGGTTACATTGGTAAGGGTGGCCGGATCGAATCCGCTACAGCCCGACTGATTGCTGCCTATGGTGCCGCCATTGGTCACGTTGTTACACGTGGCTGAGGCTGTGTTGGCCATCAAGGCAATGCCGATAAATGCAGCGAGGAAAAACTTGGTGCAACGTGATGTTGCGAGAGCAGCGTAGAACTGTTCCATGAAAAGTTAGGTGTTTGGTTAGTAAAAAAGAATAGGTTGTTAGTAACTCGAAGGTTTAGGGCGACCCTTAGAATTCGTTAGCCGTGCAAAAGTATAAGCGCATTTTCGAAAAAACAAAATTTATCTTCAATAAAATTCATTTGGTCGTTTACAAATAGCGTTTAGGGAGCAAAAGACTTGAATGTGCCAAAAAGGTGGCCTTGCAGGATTGGAATATAAGGTGCTCGCTTAAAGTAAAAGATGATGCGATGGCACAAAAAAGCCCGCCACATATGGCGCAGCGGGCCGGTATTTTTTTTCTACAGAAAATATATGGCGCAATCGAATACCGGATCAATCACGTTGTCGATGGCGCCCTGCACTATGGGCTGCTCAGGAAATTCGCGCAGCTCGGTGCCCGGGCCATTGCGCCTTACGTTGATGCCCAGCAGTTCGGGTATGTTCACACCGGTGAATGATACTTCATGCAAACTCAAATGCTGCTTCGATTTTTAATATTTGATTTTTTTATACCCAATCACCATTGGCCACCATCGCTCATGGAATTTCGGCAGATTCCACATTCCGCTGCGCTGCATGTGGAATGAGGGGGTGAATCAATTTTTAATATTTAATTGCTCCCAATGGCCTTGTATATCTCCTCTTGTATAGAGGTGCGTATGTCGAGGTCTTGTAGTTTTTTGTTCTCCGCATCGGGACAAACGCGGTTGCTGAGGAATATATAGACTATGCCCTGTGCGGGGTCGGCCCAGCACATGGTGCCTGTGAAGCCTGTGTGGCCGAATGAGGTGGCACTTGCCTGCCTGCATGTGCTGCCATGGCCTGGCGAAAGGGAGGGTTTGTCGAAACCCAGCCCACGCCTGTTGCCGCTGAAGTGGCGAGTGTTAAAGAGGGCAATGGTCTCAGCGCTGATATATTGCCTGCCTGCATAGTGGCCGCTGTCTAAGAGCATTTGCATGATGGCGGCAAGGTCTTGAGCGTTGCTGAAAAGGCCCGCGTGTCCGGCTACACCGCCCATCATGGCGGCACCCTGGTCGTGTACATGGCCGCGCAGGTGCTCGTTTCTGAACGACTTATCATTTTCCGTAGGGGCAATGTTTTCTGCATCCATGCGCTGCAAGGGCTGGTAGCCGATGGTGCCAAGGCCCATGGGTGTGTAGAAATTTTGAAGCATGAATTGGTCGAGGGTCTGCCCGGTTTGCTTCTCCACTATGCGCTGTATGAAGTAGTAGCCCAGGTCGCTGTACTTGTAGCTGCGGTCGGTGCTGAGCGGTGTGCTTATTATTTTTTGAAAAATGCTGTCGCGGTAGCTGTCTAATATGTAGAGCTGGTCGCATACCTGCATGGTATGCGTGCTGTCGGGCTTGGTGGTGTATATGGCTGCATCGAGCTGTCCGTCAGCTATGGTGGCTGAGTAGAAGGGTATCCACGGGGTGAAACCCGCGCAGTGCGACAGCATGTTTTTGATCACTACTTTATTATATGCGTTGTCAGCAGGAATGTCTAAGTAGTCGCCCAGGGTAAGGTTTACATCCAGCAGGTCTTGATCTGCCAGGCGCATACACGCCAATGTGCTCGATGCTACCTTGGTAATGCTGGCCAGATCGTACACCGTGTTCAGCTCTACTTTTTCGCTTTTGCCATAGCTATGTGTGCCGAATGCTTTGTCGTAAGCCACCACGCCATCCACGGCCACCAGCACGCGGCAGCCGGGGTATGCGCCCTGTGCTATGCCACTTTGGGCAATGGCATCAATGCGGCTGAAGGCTGCGTTTATCTTTTTGGCCTGTGCCTGCGCTTTGTCGGCCATCATGTCTTCTTCGTAGTCGCCTGCGGGGCTGCCGGGAGTTTGGCTGGTAGTGGTAGTTGCAGCGAACTCATCGGTGGTTTCCCAGCGCAGTTTGTCCATGGGCTTGGTGCAGATGCCTGTGTGGAATGGGTGGGCATCGTTGGCGCTGACGGGCAACATACCACCTGCGCTCACCACTCCGGTTATCAACTCGGCTGCCGCGCGGTGTGTCTTGGGTTCGTCCTGGTAGGCTACCACAAGGCTTTCTATGTTGCTCAAATCTTTCAGCACATCTAATGAGTAAGGATTGGCAAAGAGGGTGAGCACTACATCGGTTTGCTGTGCAGCTGAGTTCAGTATGCGGGCGGACTCATTGCTTACTCCAAAATTCTTTGAAGCCTTGTTGCTGGTATTCATCAATCCGGCAATCACTCTATCATAAGTGCTCAGTGTGTCGCGCCACCACATGCTTTTTTTGAATTCCGGATTTTTTTCCATGTAAAAAACATCGGCCTGCATGTAGTGGCTCAGTGTGGACTCAAACATGTTTGGCTCCACTTCGCCCACGCATACTATGGCTATGCGCTTGCCGTAGATGTTGTTGAGGGGAAGCAGGTCTTTGTTGTTGCGGGCAAGGGTTAGGCTGCGCTCTACTATTTCAGTGTGCAGGTTTTGCGCAGCGGGGTTGTTGAGGTCTTCATACAAGTTGTTCAGTTCTGTCTTGCTGCGCAAATGCGCACCGGCCCACTCCTTGGCCTGTAGCACACGGTAGCAGTGCATATCTATTTCATGCTGGGTGATGAAGCCTGAGTCGATGGCCGCTTTTATTTTCCCGATGGCTTGAGGTATGTCTTGTGTAAAAAGCAGAATGTCCACACCGGCTTTGATGGCAAGAACCTCTGCATTGCCTTCTTTGTGATACTTGGCTATGCCCTGCATATTCATGGCATCAGTAAATACGAGTCCGTCAAATTGCATGGTGTCGCGCAGCAGGCCGTTTATCACCTTTTCGGAAATGGTGGAGCAAACCTGCATGGTGCTGTCGAGGGCAGGCACGTAGAGGTGAGCCGTCATCACACTGCCCAGCCCTTCGGCTATCAGCTTGTGGTAGGGAAAAAGTTCAACGCTGTCCAATCGCAGGTAGTCGTGCTCTATGGTGGGCAGTGCCTTGTGCGAATCGGTGTCGGTATCGCCATGTCCGGGAAAGTGTTTAGCGCAGGCCAATACGCCATGGTCTTGCAGGCCCTTCATATACATGAGGCTTTGCTCTGTTACCTGGTGCGTGTTTTCGCCAAACGAACGGTTGGAGATAACGGGGTTGCGCGGATTGTTGTTGATGTCCACCACGGGCGAGAATGAAACATGCACGCCCATTCTTTTCAGTTGGCGGGCCATCTCAGTGCCGAATGAATAGATGAGGCTGTCATTGCCTGTTGCTCCCAAAGTGAGTTGGCGCGGATAAGCAATGGTGCTGTCTAAGCGCATGCCCAGCCCCCACTCTGCATCCATGGCGAGCATCAGTGGTATATCACTTTGTTGCTGAAAGCGGTTGGTGAGTTGTGCCTGCCTGCCGGGACTGCCTTGCATGAATATGAGTCCGCCAATGTGGTAATCGCGGATGAGGTTGCTTATCTGTGTGGGGTTGTAATCGGTATGCGTAGGGTCGCTCCAAGCAGCGGCCATGAATAGCTGACCAATTTTCTGATCTTGTGTAAGCCTGCTGAAAACTGAGTCGGCCCAAGGTGTGGGGCTTTTGCGGAAACAGGGCTGCTGTGCCTGCAAGTGTTGGCCGGTGAGGGCCAGCAACATCAGTATGCTCAGTGTATAGGGTATGATTCTCACAGTGATGGATGTTCTCTTTTGTGTGTCCTGATAAATAAATACGAAACAACGGACTGTAAAGAGAACTGCATGGTGGCAACATCTGTGCCCCGCCCGGCAAAGGTTTGCAACATGTTGATGTGAAATATGTGCGAGCCGATCTGTGGCTTCGCATTAACTCAGACTACGCCTTCTACCTCTCCTATTTTTTTTACGATGTGGCCCATCACGAAGTTGAACTGCTCATCGATGGTAACGTTGGTGTTGTCTATCACGATGGCATCGGCTGCGGTGCGCAATGGATCGTTGCTGCGCGTGCTGTCATAAGCATCGCGCGTATTCACATTGCGAAGCACGTCTTCTATTGACGTTTCAACGCCTAAGCTTTTTAGCTCTTCGTATCTGCGCTGTGCGCGCACTTTGTTATCAGCCGTCATGAAAAATTTTAGCTCTGCATCGGGCAGCACCACAGTGCCTATATCGCGGCCATCCATCACCACACCCTTCGACTCTGCCATGCGCTTTTGCAGGCGCACCAATTTTTGCCTCACCTCTTTGATGTTGGATATTGGAGATACATGGTTGCTCACCTGCAGCGAGCGTATCTCGCGTTCTACAATCTGACCGTTGAGGAATGTTTCGTACTGGCCTGTGTCGGTGTTGAAACGAAAATTGATAAGTACCAAATCCAGAGCCTGCACCAGCTCTTCTTCCGAGATGCTGCCGTCAGCCTTGATGTAGCCGTGCTGCAGTGCATACAGGGTCATGGCCCTGTACATGGCACCGGTGTCCACGTACACATAATTCATCTCGCGGGCTATGGCTTTGGCCATGGTGCTCTTGCCGCAGGAAGAATAGCCATCAATGGCAATATTGATTTTGGACTTCACAGGCATTTTGGCTTTGGTTGCTGCGAATATAAACGCCTTCGAAGTTGATGATGGATGTGTGCCCTGCATTCCTATTTATGAATTATGATTTATGAATTATGAATTATGCATTAAGAAGAATGGAAAACTGCGCAGCGGAAAAACTTTGCATAGGTAAAATGGAACAGCATTCAATGCACGGTTGAAAACTATTGCAGATGTATGGCTGCAAAGTCCACTTTCATGATCACCTTTAGGTTGATAAACAAGAGTATAAAAAAGAATGAACAGCATACACTAAAAAGTTTGGTCGCATTGTTCAGAACAACATCTGACCCTCCCCACATGTTCCATTCATTTTTACCCCCCGCTATTTTTTTCGCAAAGCCTAAACAACCACAGACAAGGAACGCACCCCGATGATAGAACAGGACAACAGAAGCCGCAGGCGCGATCGTGTACAAAACATACGCGAGGCCATGGGCAGCGCAATGGGTGTGGAAATGGGCAAACTGCCACCTCAGGCCGTAGATCTGGAAGAGGCGGTGATTGGCGCCATGATGCTGGAGCAAAATGCGGTGAACACGGTGATCGACATTTTGAAACCATCAAGTTTTTACAAGGAACAACATCAACGTATCTATACTGTCATCATTGCACTGTTCTCCAAAGGCGAACCCATTGACATGCTGACAGTGACACAAGGCCTGCGCAAAAGCGGAGAATTGGAACTGGTAGGCGGCCCGCTTTATATATCGCAGCTTACCAACCGGGTGGCGTCCACGGCCAATATCGAAACGCATGCACGCATCGTTGCACAAAAACACATTCAACGCGAATTGATTCGCATAAGCAACGATGTGATAAAAGATGCTTATGAAGAAAGTACCGATGTATTCGATCTGTTAGACAAAGCAGAGAGCAACCTGTTTCAGGTAGCTGAAGGCAACATCAGGAAGAACTATGACAAGATGAGTGTGCTGATAAAAACAGCCCTCGACCAGATAGAAGCCGCGCGACAAAACAAACATGGTGTGAGCGGTGTGCCCTCAGGATTTACTGCATTGGATCGCATCACCAGCGGTTGGCAACGCAGCGATATGATAGTAGTGGCCGCAAGGCCCGGTATGGGAAAAACAGCTTATGTATTGTCCATGGCGCGCAACATGGCTGTAGACTTTCAAATACCCGTTGCTATATTCTCACTTGAAATGAGTAGTGTGCAATTGGTACAACGCCTGATAGCCAGCGAAACAGAAATAGACAGCGACAAACTGCGCAAGGGAAATCTGAAAGACCACGAGTTTCATCAATTGCACAACCGCATATCGCGCATTGCCGATGCGCCCATTTTCATAGACGATACACCAGGCCTTTCCGTTTTTGAATTGCGTGCCAAGTGCCGCAGGCTGAAAGCACAGCATGGCATACAGATGATCATCATTGACTACCTGCAACTGATGACTGTGGGTGGTGACAGTAAAGCCGGCAACCGCGAGCAGGAAATCTCTACTATTTCCAGATCTATAAAAGGCATCGCGAAAGAATTGGATGTGCCTGTGATGGCCTTGTCTCAACTATCGCGTCAAGTGGAAACAAGAGGTGGCGACAAGCGCCCGCTGCTCTCCGACCTGCGCGAATCAGGCGCCATAGAGCAGGATGCTGACATAGTTACATTCATTTACCGCCCGGAATACTATGGCCTCACGGAAGATGCCAATGGCAACTCAACACAGGGTGTTGGCGAAATAATCATTGCCAAACACCGCAATGGCGCACTGGGTGATGTAAAGCTGAAATTCATTGGCAGGCTTGCCAAATTCACCAACCTCGAAGGTTATGATTTTGACAATGAACAATACAAACTACAGGGACAGCAGGCAGGCGATTCCTCCTCGGCCATACAGCCCAATGCAAACTTCGGTGGCACTACCACCATCACCGTTTCATCTAAGCTCAATACCATGGAAGACGATGATGAGCCGTTTGGACTGGGTGGTGAGGATGCGCCTTTCTAATTTGAAAATTTGAAAATGTGCCAATTTGAAAATGGCGCAAGACAATCAACCCTCTTTCACTTTTCTATTTTCAAAGTTCAAAATTAAAATTGATAATTAGCACGATGATTGAACTAAACGGTTCACATTTTCGTTTCACCTTTACACACTCATTTATTATCTGCTAATGAAAAGAATTATTCTTCTGACTGCAATAGTGCTCTGCACATCACAGTTGTTCGCAAGCAAAATTTTGATACCCATGGATGATTCGCAGAAGAATCACCTGAAGGCTTATGGCATTGCATATTGGGTGCTGCAAAACAATGTGAGCATAGAGTGGCTGCTGAACTACCGCGGTGGCAGTTTCCTGTGTGACGGCTTGCAGGATGTACAGGACGAATGCAGCATTCGCGGAGTAAGTTTTCAGGTAATAGCCGATGTGCAGGCACAACAGATTTATACCGAAATAGCGGACCCTGAAGTGAACATGGAAAAGGTGAAATTAGAAGTAGCACCAAAAATTGCAGTGTACAGTCCGCCAGGCAAGCAACAATGGGACGATGCAGTGACACTTGTACTGACCTATGCCGAGATTCCCTACACCGTTATCTACGATGAACAAATAGTGAACCTTGAACTTCCCAAATATGATTGGCTTCACCTGCACCACGAAGACTTCACAGGGCAGTATGGCAAGTTCTATCGTTCATTCAAAACAGCAGCATGGTATCAGGAGGAAGTGAAGAGTCAGGAGGCTACAGCCACTAAGCTAGGATTTAGCAAAGTGAGTGAAATGAAAAGACAAGTGGCATTGAACATCAGAAACTTTGTATTGGGTGGCGGCTTTCTGTTCACGATGTGCAGTGGTACTGATTCATTTGACATAGCACTGGCTGCAGAAGATGTGGACATTGTGGAAAGTGTTTTTGATGGCGACCCCAGCGACCCACAGGCACAATCCAAATTGCAGTTCGATGCAGGCTTCGCATTCAAAGACTACAAATTGGTGAAAGACCCAAATGAATATGAATTCTCAGAAATTGATGGCACAGAAGAACATAAAAAAATAGGTCAGCTCAACGACTTCTTCACGCTGTTCGATTTCAGTGCAAAGTGGGACATCATACCCACCATACTTACGCAAAACCATACACAAGTCATCAAAGGTTTTATGGGTCAGACTACAGACTTTAGAAACAACTTCATCAAATCGAACGTGACCATAATGGGTGAAACCAAAAGCCTGAAGTGCGCCAAGTATGTTCATGGCGAACTTGGCCAGGGTCAGTGGACATACTACGGTGGCCACGACCCCGAGGACTATCAGCACTTGGTTGGCGATCCGCCAACTGACCTCAACCTCTTCCCTACTTCAGCAGGCTATCGTTTGATATTGAACAATATTCTTTTTCCTGCTGCAAAGCGCGAAAAACAGAAGACCTGATTGCAGGATGCGTGTTTCAAATGCGGACTTCATTTTGTGAAGTCCGCATTTTTTTTTTGACCCACCGCCAAAGTCTCTCCACTCCTACTTTGCCCCCAAAGCCTTATTCATATGCACAGCAATTCACCGTCCACTGCATCTTCTTCCGTTGCCAGCTCTCCCAATGCATTTCGTGTGCTCACTTTGCTCTTCTTCATGTGGGGTTTCATTACGGTGATGAATGATGTGCTGAACAATGCCGTGGACGACATTTATCACCTAGACGAAATGCAACGCTCGCGCATACAGATGGTTTTCTTCGGTGCGTTTTTTATTGTCTCGCTCATTTACTTTCTCATCTCTTCGCTTACTGGCAAAGACCCCATCAATCGCATAGGCTACAACCGCGGTATGATTGGTAGCCTGGTGCTCTGCGGCATTGGTTGTTTTCTTTTTTACCCTGCTGCAAAAAGTGGATCATACGAAATGCTATTGCTTGCACTTTCAGTATTGGCTACCGGAGTTACCTGTTTGCAGATATGTGCCAATCCGTATGCAGCCATCATGGGCCGGCCTGAGAGCGCAAGCAGCAGGCTTAACCTGGCACAAGGGCTAAACTCCCTTGGCACCACACTCGCGCCTGTTTTCGGTCTGCTGCTTATCTACCGCATGTTTAGCGATGGAAAACCTACTGTGGATGCAGTGGCATCTTCTTACTTTTTGTTTGGCAGTGCATTCATTCTGCTCGCACTCATCATTGTTTTTTTCAAGCTACCGGCATACCGCAACGAGGAGAAAATAGAATCCGGATTCACAGTGCTTATGAATCCACAACTTGCGTTGGGCATCATTGCCATTTTCTTCTATGTAGGCAGTGAGGTCACCATTGGCAACTGGCTGGTTGATTATCTCAAAAGCATCAACACAGCATTAGACGATGAGCAGGCCGGATACTTTCTATCATTCTACTGGGGCGGCCTTATGATAGGCCGCGTTATGGCAAGTTTTGCATTTGATACAGCCATGCGCGATGCAAAAAAATATTTGCTCATGACCATTGCTTCGCTCACCTTATTTGGTGTCATCTACCTTTTCACCGGTGTGCGCGAACAGGGAGGCGCTATACATTTTCATTTCTTCTCACCACATTTGATTTGGCCTTTTGTGGGCGCTATGCTTTTGCAATTTGTAGCTTTTCGCATCGGCAAAAGCAGACCTTCTCTTTCCATCATTGTTTTTTTCTCTCTCATCTTTTTGCTCCTCATCATTACCATGTGCAGCACTGGCAACTTAGCCTTCTGGAGCATCATCTGCACCGGACTTTTTTTCAGCATCGGCTGGAGCAACATATTCACATTGGCCATAGCCGGACTTGGCAAATACACCAGCCAGGGCAGCGCATTGCTGGTGATGGCCATTGCAGGTGGTGCAGTGTTGCCGCGTATGCAAGCCCTACTCATCAAAAATGAAGTGTGGGGCATCAAAGCATCATTCATTGTGCCTGCACTTGGTGTTCTTTATATCATCTTTTATGGCTGGTGGTGCAGTAGACGAAAAGCTGTTTGAGTGGCGTACACAT
>JBJXFP010000083.1:0-124101 GCA_046155615.1 Flavobacteriales bacterium
TGTAATTGGTTGAAAAAAATTGTTTGTTATGGCCTTAGTGTTTCTTATACATTAGCCCCGTATTTAGGTAGTGTACTTAGATACACATTTAGAGTTAGTTGAGTTGAGCCTCTATGGCTCAAGACAATTACGATAGTTTTTAGTTTTTCAGTTTAAGCCATTGAGCCTCGCAAGCGTGCGGGGCTTTTTGGTTCCATAAACTTTTATTAGGTGCTTCCTTTCTAATCGTGCATAAAGTTTGTAGAACCTGCATTGAGTGCAGAGCATCAAACAAGGTGGGGGAATAAATTTGGCCACCAACAACCAAAACGAAATCCATTGAACATTCCAAAAGGCAGGCTGATAGCCATAGGCGGAGCTGAAGACAAAGGCACCGAAAATGAAGGCGCATACACACAAAAGAACAACCTGCATTTTTTTGAACTCGGCATACTCAAAAGAGTAGTGCAGGAGATTGGTGGCTCAGACAAGCACATTCTTGTAATTACCACTGCCAGCAGCATTCCCAATGAAGTGAGTGAAAATTACATGCACGCCTTTGGCAAATTGGGATGCACACACGTGGAGCATCTCAGCATTCGCAACCGCGATGATGCGCGCAAGCAGGAGTACATAGACAAGGTGCGGGGTTGTGACGGTATCATGTTCAGCGGAGGTGACCAACTTCGGCTCACAACCATCTTTGGTGGTACCGAGTTTCTTGAAATTGTACAAAAGGGATATTGGGATGAAGGACTTGTAATAGCAGGCACTTCAGCGGGTGCAATGGCCATGAGCAATACCATGATATATCAGGGAAAAAGCGATTTGGCGCATCTGAAAGGCGAGGTTAAAATCACAACCGGACTGGCATTTATGCCAGATGTAATTATTGATTCACATTTTGACAAACGCGGGCGTTTTAATCGTCTCGCTCAGGCTGTGGCCAGCAACCCATCTTGCACAGGCATTGGCTTGGGTGAGGACACCGGAGTGATAGTGACTGATGGAAATCATTTGGAAGTGATAGGCAGTGGAGCGGTGGTGATAGTAGATGGCCGCGACATCAGTCACAGCAACATTACAGATGTAAGCATAGGAACACCCATTTCAGTGGAAAATCTGAAAGTCAACATTCTTGTAGCAGGTAATTCTTATCTGGTGAAAGAAAGAAAATTTGTAGCGGGCGAGGTGGTGCATCATGAGGAGGACTAAAGTTTCCTTAGTAAATGCTGCAAGCCAAATCTGCCTACCGGAAAAACCAGGTAGTGTTATTCCTTGATAAAGGCCGCACTTTGTTTTCCATTTTCAGTGATCACCACAATCAGGTATAGGCCACTGCTCAAATCCCTCACATCAATAATTGAAGTCATCGCATTGGTGTCGAAATGTTTCACCACTCTGCCGCGGCTATCAACCAGTATAACCTGATTCACTACAACATTTTCTGTAGTTGGGATATGAAGATTATCGTGTGTCGGATTTGGATAAGGCATGAAGCCCAAATCCACCGTTCCCTCATCCACCAGGCTGCAATCATCCACAGTGATTGTGTCTTGTGCAGCAACAATGCAATCATTCACATCTGTATAGGTGTATGTGATGATGTGTTCATCTGGCGGCAGTGCTTCGGGAAGAAACTGATTGCCCTCAACGCCATTGCCACTGAACGTGCCCCCTGCGGGTGATGCCTCCAGCAATAGCACCGCACCATTGTCGCAAATCAAGTCTTCAGACAGTTGGAAGGCAATAATGGGTAATTCATTTACTACAAGAGTGAAGGAAGTTGTGCCGCTGCATCCCCATTCATCAGTGCCTTGCAGGGTAATGTTTCCTTCCCAGCTTTGGTCGAACAGACATGGATTGCAGTCGGCAATGCCATTCCATTCAAAAGAGATGGCACCAGATGCTTCTAATGTTGTGGTTTCATTTTGACAAATAATTGTATCACCCGCTATAATCAACATGGGTACTTGTGTAGACACCAAATCAATACTCAATTGCTCATTGCAACCTGCAATACTGACGCTGCTTACCAGGAGTGTGGTGTCGTTACTCAGCACCCAATCAAACAGGGAATCAGTGCTACCATCAGGCCAGAGATAACTTTCACCTCCAGTTGCTGTGAGGTGTAGGGTATCACCTTGACATCCGCTGTATGGGCCTGAAATATTAAGCAGCGAAGGCTCAGTGCTTACTTGCCAGAATGCCACACTGCTACAGCCATTGCTGCCAGTTCCAATTACCGAAATTTCAATTGGTTCGTTGATTGTAATATTTATGACATTGGTGTTGCTTCCGTTTTGCCATTCATAGCTTTCTGCGCCAAAGGCTTCAAACATTGTCGTTTCACCTGCGCACATCACAGATTCTCCTGATATGTAAACTTCAGGCAGTGGCATCACTTCTATGTTGGACATTGCTTCATTGCTGCATCCATTTTCATCCAAACCTGTCAGATGAACCTGTTCATTTTCTACAGCCACTCCGGTGTAAGTGGTTTGTGTTGATCCTCCGCTCCACACATAGTTAGCTGCTCCCATTGCCATCAGCTGCACTATATCACCAAGGCAATAATTCAATTCACCGTTTATCTGCACATCGGGCAAAGGATAGACGGTGATGTCAAATGCAGCAGTTGCACTACAGTCATTTTCATCAGTTACTGTAGCTGTTATGGTTTGCGATGCTTCGGGAGCAAAAGACATGATGTATCCGGTCGCATTGTTACTCCAGATAACCTCGCCAGTTGCTATTGCATTCAGCTGAATACTCCAGCCTATGCACCCTTCATTGTCATCTCCATCAATGTAGATGGTTGGTAAGTCATTTACTACAACAGCTACAGAAGCTTCACCAATACAGCCATACACGTCAGTTCCAGATACTGTCACTACTTCATCAGCTATTGGGTTTACATTAGTTGTGCTGGCGAATGATCCGTTACTCCAATCATATTGTACAGCACCACTTGCTGTGAGCGTTGTGCCTTCATTCAGGCATATTTCAGTGACACCACTGATGGTTACATCAGGCTGATTGTGTACAATAATGTCTTCGCAGGTGGAGGCCGTGCATCCGTTGTTGTCTGTACCAGTCACGCATACCTGAATGTTGTTTTGTGCAATGAAGATGTATTCAATTGCTGTACTGTTGTCATTCCATACATAACCCGATGCACCGTTAGCCATCAGTATCACTTCCGAATCAATGCACGGGTCTGTGTTGCCACTAATGCTAATCACAGGCAGCGCATTTACAATCACAGTAAATTCTAAAGTATTCAGACAAAAGTTGTCATCGTAACCATACACTGTATAATCATTGTCAGCAGCTGGTGATAGTGTAACGGATTGTGCAGTTTCGTTGGTGCTCCATTCCACATCTGTCATGTTGAGCACAGTAATGGTGGTGGCTTCACCCGTGCATATTTCAGTATCGCCATCTAACACTATAGGAGTTGGTGCAAGCACCTGTATCTCATCAGTTTCTGCGCCCTGACAGTTGCCATCATTCACAGTGTAGGTAATGGTGTGTAGTCCTGGGCCGGCAAATGATGGAAAAAAGAGATTGTCGAAAACACCACTGCCACTGTAGCTGCCACCCGCAGGTGAGCCTGCCGGCAGAACAAACACATTTTGCGAAGCGCATAACACTGTGCTGCCCTGTATATCAAATGTGACAATGCATCCGCCCATTGGTGGCTGCTGGCCTAATGTGGCGATAATGAAAAGTGTAAAAGAGAGAGTAAAAACAATCCGAAGCATGGGTGAGCAATGATTTACTTGAAGAAAAAATACCTGCCTGCAAAACAAATGGAAGCATTGCCACAGTACGTGGTTGCATTTTCAACAAAGCATGAATGGTGAGGCTGATTTCAGATTCGCTTCAATCTTGGGTTTTCGGCCCATTGAATTTTTTGTAAGCGTGCAAGCAGGTCAAGCGATTTGCGCTGCGTATCATGCGATATGAATTGGTAGTGGTCTAACAATTCTTTGCTTCCTTGTGCGAAATTGTGGGAGTCCACCTTGAGCAGTTGGTAGTTCAGTTCATCGGTGGCGTCCTTTATTATTTTATTCAGTTCGTCACTTTGTTGCGGATGGCTTACTAAGTGATGAAAACCTTGCTCAATTACATCATTGAGCAACTCATGCACGGCCATTTTCAGACTTTCGGGAGTATTCGTCATAGTGCCAACGGGTTTCGTTAAGGTTACAGTACAGCGAAGGTGTTAAGGCATGTGCAATGTAGCCCGTTCTTGTCCATTGCAGACTTTTTGTTGAAATTTTTTTGGAAGTGACCAGTGCAAATACGATAAAGAAACACCAAGCAATGTGTGTAAGATGCAAGATCTACTCAGCCTGAAGCAATGTATGCTGCTTCATTTTTTCCAATACCTGCATGGCTACATCCAGAGCGCGTGTGCCATCTTCCAGGGTTACCACCGTTGGTTGGTTGTATTGGATGCTATGGGCAAGCGCTGCTAGTTCATCTTTTATCGCATTGGTTTCCGCGATGGTTGGTTTATCGAACAGGATTTCTTTTTTGCCTTTGCCTTGTCCCAAATCAATGGTGACGCTAAACGGGTCAGGCTCGCCAACTACCTCACGCATGCGTACTATTTCACTTTGCTTGGCAAGGAAATCCACAGCGATATAAGCATCGCGCTGAAAAAAACGAGACTTGCGCATTGCCTTCATGGATATGCGGCTGGCAGTAAGATTGGCCACACAGCCATTGTCCAACTCGATGCGTGCATTGGCAATGTCCGGTGTATCGCTCAGCACTGCCACTCCACTTGCACTGATGCGCCTGACATTAGCACCAGTCACACTCAGTATGATGTCTATGTCGTGTATCATCAGATCGAGCACCACACTTACATCAGTTCCGCGCGGATTGAATCGTGCCAATCTGTGTGTTTCAATGAACTTGGGTGCATCAAAAAAGCTTTGCACAGCGCGAAATGCCGGATTGAATCTTTCCACATGACCAACCTGCACTTTCACCTCTGCTTCGTGCGCAAGTTTTATCAACGCGTATGCTTCATCCAAAGTGTTTGTAACTGGCTTTTCAATAAATGCATGTTTGATGGATCGCATGACCGCTCTTGCGCATTCGAAATGATGGGTGGTTGGAGTCACTATATCCACAACATCTGCAGCATCTATGAGAGATTGCATGTCAGCATAACGCTTCACACCAAATTGAGTAGCTGCTTCACTTGCATGCTCATCATTGGTGTCAAAAAAACCGATGAAGTCATAAACATCTTCAAGCTGCGCAATGCACTTCATGTGAATTTTGCCAAGATGACCTGCACCAAGCACACCTATTCTGAGCCGCTCGTTCTTGCTGTTCATACTAAATAAAAATTACACTGATTGAGAGAGTGACAAATTTTTCAGTGGGTGCATATCTACACTGCAACGTTCATTTTTAATTATGAACAGCGAACGACCAATGAATGACGGGGATAGCTTGGCCGCTTATGCTAACCGACACATACAAACACAAAGGGCTGCGCAAAAAGCTGGTAGATGAGTTGCGCAAGATGGGAGTGAGCAACCAGCAAGTGCTCGAAGCCATGGGTCGCGTGCCGCGCCATTATTTTTTATCCAGTGCATTTCTTGAGTTTGCATACGAGAACAAAGCCTTCCAGATAGGAGCGGGGCAAACGATATCTCACCCATACACAGTTGCTGTACAGACTGAGTTACTCAATGTGAATGCAGGTATGAAGATACTTGAAATAGGCACCGGCAGTGGCTTTCAGACAGCAGTGCTGTGCGAGATGGGTGTAAAAGTTTATAGCGTAGAGCGCCAGAAATTGCTACATGACAATTCGAAAAAATTGTTGCAGACAATGGGCTACAAACCACACCTGGTATATGGCGATGGCTACAAAGGTTTGCCAGCATTTGCTCCATTTGACAGGGTGATAGTAACATGTGCTGTGCCCCGTGTGCCGGAGGATCTGCTGATGCAAATACGCCCCGGTGGACTGCTGGTGATGCCCTATGGCGATGGCGAAGTGCAACAAATGATGGTGATAACCGAGGCTGAGGATGGCACTTTCAGCTCGCAACTTCACGGTGGATTTTCTTTCGTACCCATGCTGGAGAAAAGGAATTCATTGCATTGATATTACATCATTTCCATAAAAGGACACCCGCACAGATGTGATGCATCCATGCGGGTGTTTTTCTTACAAAAGCCAAAACGTTATATACTCCGCTTAAATAAATAGCGGGTAATAAAAATGCCGGTGCCGCCATCAGCACCACCGGAGTAAGCACCAGAACTCACATCTGTCAATTCCCAGCCTTGTGCAGTGAGCTCGCCCAATTTGGTGGCCACCATCTGGTCGTTGTTACGGATGTTTTCAAAGTTGATTCCCACGAGCGAGAAAAAATTCTCCAGCTTTACCTCTTCCAATTGGCCTTTGGAATCGGTAACGATGAAACGACTGCGGCCCAGTCCGCCCGGCACTACAGACTCTACTGATGTTACCTGAATGAACTCGGAGCCCGCAGGCGTGGCCGCTTTGAAACTGAACACTGTGGCTATGGCAGCCAATGCCACCAATGCGATGTAAACTTTTTTCATGTTGAAATTGTGTTTTGTTGAAATTAGAAATGATTGGATTGAATAGCGAAGGCGAATATGAAGTGCAAGCGCGAACAATCATCGAACCAATTCAGCGGATGTATGGATGATTTGAAAATCGCCATTGATAGCAGCCTGCTATTTTGCGCACCAAATAAGTAAGCGCACACCATGGCATTGATTGAAGAGTTTGACAAATCGGGCAACTGGCTATTTCGCTGGCGCAGTTTTCTCCCCGTTGTGCTTTATGTATTGGCCGCATGCATCATCCTGTGTGGGGCTGATGGCCACCTGCCGTTTTTCGACTATACATGGAGTTTTATCTGCCTCGGCATTTCACTGTTGGGGCAATTGATAAGAGCTATAACAGTTGGCTACACGCCCAAAGGCACCAGTGGCCGCAATACACGGGAAGGACAGGTGGCTGATTTGCTCAACACAAAAGGCATTTACAGCACTGTAAGGCATCCGCTCTATCTCGGCAATTTTTTTATGTGGTTGGGCATCATCATTTACGTGGGTAATTGGTGGTTCACCATCATTTGCACCATGTTATTTTGGCTTTACTACGAGCGCATCATGTTTGCCGAAGAGTTTTTTCTGCGCAAAAAATTTGGACAGACCTACCTGAACTGGGCCGAAAAGACACCGCCATTTTTTCCACGGCTAAGCCAATGGCAAAGTTCAGGCTGGGAATTTTCTTTCAGAAATGTATTGAAGCGTGAGTACAATGGCTTCTTCGCCATATACATCTCATTCGCCCTGCTCGATGCTATGAAGAATTATATGTATGCAGGCATGATAGATTGGAAAAATCTCCTTTCACCATTTTGGCTCTATTCATTACTTGGTTCGTTTATCATTTTCGTCACATTGCGCAGTTTGAAGAAATACACCAGCGTGCTTGATGTCAAGGGTCGTGAGTTTGTGCAGGAAAAGTGAAAACGATACACCCGCGGTCATTTCATTTTAATAAAAAAATCAGACAACCAACACCATATTGAACAAACCAACGCAAACCGGAAGCTTGCTGATAAACGCCACATTCTTGTTGCTTGGCATCTACAACATTTTGTATTGGAGCGGAAAATTTTTCGGCTTGTTGCTCACTTTTTACAACGGTGTGAAGGAGTTATGGTTTTGGTACATGGTGCTAGAGTTGATGGCCGTGGCCAGCCTGTTGGTAGATACTGTGATACGCTGGGATCAATTCAGCCTCATTGGCAAGCGGCTTCGCATAGGCCTTACAGCGTGTTTCACCATCGCATTTGTGCTGCGCTTCATAGTTGGTTATATGGATTTGATGCTGGCAGGCGAAGTGCGATAGACTATCTAACCCCGAGGATATACAGATGTGAGCGCATGAATGATCAATACCGCATACTACTTGCCGAAGACGAAGAGAGCCTGGCATCCATACTGAAGCTCAATCTGGAGATGGATGGCTACCGGGTAATAAATGTGGTGACAGGCATGCAGGCATTGGAAAAATTCCGCACCCAGGCATTCGATCTAGCCATACTGGATGTGATGATGCCTGAGTTAGATGGCTTCGCTGTGTGCAACACCATAAGGCTTGAAGGCAACAAAACACCAATCCTTTTTCTGAGTGCAAAAAGTACAGGTAAAGACCGCATAGAGGGCCTCCGTCTGGGAGCTGACGACTACTTAGCCAAGCCATTTGAATTGGAAGAACTGTTATTGCGTGTGAAAAAGCTTATACTCAGAAGGGAAGCAGGCAATGCCACGCTTGCGGATATGACTGAATTTAGTTTTGGACCGTGCTACATTCACTTTCTTACTCATGTGGTGCGCGACAAACAAGGCCACCCAGCCACACTCAGCAAGAAGGAAATAATGCTGTTGAAACTGCTCATACAGCGCGCAGGCGAAGTAGTAAGCAGAGAAGAAATACTTGAAAAAGTGTGGGGTTATGATGTATATCCAAGCACACGTACCATCGACAATTTCATACTCGCGTTCCGCAAATATTTTGAACCGGATAGCCGCCATCCACGTTACTTCCACAGTGTTCGCGGTGTGGGGTATAAGTTTACCTCATAAGTTAAGAGCGATAAGTGAAGAGCGAAAAGGGATAGCCCCCCATTTTAGCTAATCGCATATCGCTTACCCTTCTCTCACATTAGCTTTGGCGCAAACATTCAAACCATTCTACTATGTCCAACAACTTACTGAAAGGAAAAAAAGGCATCATCAGCGGTGCGTTAAATAGCCAGAGCATTGCATGGAAAGTGGCCGAGAAGGCCTACGAGCAAGGTGCACAGATAGTGCTCACCAATGCGCCCATAGCGATGCGCATGGGTGAGATAAATGAGTTATCAGCCAAGCTTGGCAATGCCCCGATTGTGGCAGCGGACGCCACGAATCTCGATGATTTGGACAACCTGTTTACAAAAGGCATGGAGCACTTTGGAGGCAAAATGGACTTCATGCTGCACAGCATAGGTATGAGCCCCAATGTGCGCAAAGGCCGCCATTACACCGACCCTAACTACGAGTGGTACAAGCAAACTTTGGATGTAAGTGCTATGAGTTTTCACAAAATGTTGAGCACTGCATGGAAGAAAGACGCGCTGAATGACTGGTCATCGGTGGTGGCACTTACTTACATAGCAGCGCAGCGCACCTTTCCTGACTACAACGACATGGCCGATGCCAAGAGCCTGCTGGAAAGCATAGCCCGTAGTTTTGGCTATCACTACGGTGCTGCGAAAAAGGTGCGCATCAATACCATATCCCAATCGCCCACAGTAACCACAGCCGGTAGTGGTGTGAAGGGCTTCGATGGCTTCATCAACTATTCAGAAGCGATGTCGCCACTTGGCAATGCTGATGCTGCGGCCTGTGCAGACTATTGTGTTGCACTCTTCAGCGACCTCACACGCTATGTCACCATGCAAAATCTGTTTCATGATGGCGGCTTCAGCAGCACAGGAGTGGCGCAGGTGGTGGTGG
Organism: Flavobacteriales bacterium; assembly: GCA_046155615.1. Classification (GTDB taxonomy): domain Bacteria; phylum Bacteroidota; class Bacteroidia; order Flavobacteriales_D; family Sanyastnellaceae; genus JANNVZ01. The sequence continues at coordinate 9,565 of JBJXFP010000083.1, forward strand.
AGAAGTTCGGAAGCGTAGAATAGCAACTGATACGAAACAATATTGAAAAGCCTCTGCAAGAGGCTTTTTCATTTATGCGGTGTACTCACTTGCAATGTGCACCCAAGTAAGTGAAGTATCCATTTTGTGTATATGTATTGCCATCAGAAGCTATGAATGTGAGCACAAAATAAATTTGGCTTACATCGGTCAAACCTTTTGGTGGTGCGCTAAATGTGGTTTTGGGAATGGCATTGGGGTCAGACAACACGAAGAGCTGCTCGCCCCATCTGCTGTATACCACCAACTCTGAGTATGATGGCATGCTCTGCCATGTTACCAGTGGCACATCACTGTCAAGGCAAAATGATGCAACTACCGTAGCGTAGCCATTTGGAGCTGCCAGCGCGGTTTGGCTCTTGAGTGTTGTTGTGGAACTGCCCTTTGCATTGGCAGTTGTGTTTTTTGCTGTATTGCAAGCCAGCATATGCATTGCCATCAATGCATTAAAGATGAGAGTTGAATTTTTCATGGCTGTTTTTTTCTGCGGATAAAGAAAGCCCCAATTTTCATTGAGGCTTTATGAGTTAGTGTTGGCGGTAGAGACGCCCCTGCTGGCCAGCAGGGGGAACCCGCGACCCAATACCTTTTATCTATCGAACTACGCCATCTTGTTCATCAAATTTTTTGGTGAGGCTATAAGTGCTTCAAGTTTTTCTCTGCTGTAATTTTTCAAAATCCGCTCTCTCCTGATGGCCGACAACTTGTCAAGTTGCTCTTCTGTGTAAATCAATTTCCAAGGGCATTTTTTGGAAGTATAAATTGATAATCCACTATTGTGTTTGTCCAACCTTTTTGCAGTATCGGATGTGTAGCCTTTATAGTAGCTACCGTCCTTTTGACTCTGCAGTATGTAAACAAAATATGTCATTCATAAAAAAAGCCCCAATTTTCATTGAGGCTTTGTGAGTTAGTATTGGCGGTCGAGACGGGACTCGAACCCGCGACCCCGTGCGTGACAGGCACGTATTCTAACCAACTGAACTACCCGACCGATTCACATCGTTACTAACTCAGTTGCTCTTTTCAAGTAGTAAATAACAACCCCTGTTCAGAGCGCGGCAAAAGTAACCGCCTTTCATCTCTATACAACTCCTGCAAAGAAAAAATCAAAAAAGTTTCTGCCTTTTGATGAGGTACTGCATAAGTATGGGGTTGAAACCCTCATTGATATTGGCTTCCACAAAATCAATGCGGTTTTGGCCGCAGCGCACCTTCAGGTTTTGTCTGAATTCCTTCACACGCTGCAAATAGGTTTCTCTGATGTCAGCCGGATTCACTTTTATCTCATCACCGTTTTCCAAATCGGTGAAGGTGTAAGGACGATTTTCAAAATCAAACGCTATTTCCTTGTTGCCATCTGCGACATGGAAAAGAATGACCTCATGCTTGTTGTGACGCAAGTGCTGCATGGCCGCAAATAGTTGGTCAGCCTGATCGCTGTTGTCCATCATATCACTAAAGATGATGACCAGCGAACGCTTGTGAATGTTTTCAGCTACTTCATGCAGGGTTGAGGTGACTACTGTTTTTTTCTGTTTGTTATCGCCAACTGTTTCAAGCAGTGTTTCTAATTCCGAAAACAAATAATTGATATGTGCACCGCTGCTGCTGGCTCGAGTGTGCAAATCAATTTTATCAGAAAACAATGTGATGCCAAGGGCATCGCGCTGGCGTTTTAATAATTCGATGAGAGCTGCGGTTGAGTACACAGCGAATTTTATTTTGTTGAATTCTGTTCCTTCAGGACTTACCCCATTGGGGAAATACATGGAGGAGGAAGTGTCAATCAAAATCTGGCAACGCAGATTGGTTTCTTCTTCATACTTCTTGGTGAAAAGCTTCTCTGTGCGGGCAAATAGCTTCCAGTCCATATGGCGGGTACTCTCACCTGTGTTGTATTGCCTGTGCTCGGCAAACTCTACGCTGAATCCATGGAAAGGGCTTTTGTGCAAACCTGTAATGAAACCTTCCACGGCTTGTTTGGCAAGCAGCTCAAGACGTCCGAGGTTTTGAAGTTGTTTTCTATCTATTTGAATGGGCATATTCTCTCCACTGAAACTTAGCGCACGAAGTTGAGCATTTATTCAAGTACAATCGGAAAATTGTTGTAACGAATCAAATTACTTTTATTTACTCCATTAGTATCCAGAATGTTTATGCCCGCTGGCCTTACCATCAGGTGGTCGAAATAAACTGTGGCTTCTTCATTGTCTGAACCCTTATTGAATATTCTATAATTCCATCCCGGTTCTGTTTCAAATTCAAATTGGATGAATGTACTATCCTGAAATTGGTAATAGGATGAGGCGAGGCCTTGTCCATTTAGCCAATAATTTTCTTTTCCATTGTATTTCTCGACTCTTATGAATGAGTAAAGCGCATCAGGGTCCGTATAGTATGCCCACACTGAAGCCACCCATCTACTGTGGCCGGAGAGCCTTGCACCATCAATAGTATCCAATGGCAGGAAGTACCGTGGGTCCAATTCGATTTTGCCGATAGCATTGTTATTAAAATCATTTAAATAGCACTCATTCATATTTGATGTATTTGTCTTCGCAACTTTTAATGAATCCACAAAGTCGGAAAAGTTTTTCATTTCATTTTTCCATGATAACCAATTGGTGTTTGATTCTGAAATGCGTTTTTCTTCTTTAGTGTAGTCTCCTTCAATTTTGAGAATGTATGCAGCTCCATTCAGGGGTAAATCGTTCCAGATGTTTTTCTTGAAAACATTGAAGGCAACTACACTTTGTAAGGCTCTGCAATCGCTAAAACTGGCCCGACCAATCTGTGATGACATGAGTGGAACACCAGTATGAAATGCAAGGCAGTAAGCAAATTTTTTTGCCTCGTCCAAACCCGGTATTCCATAATAGTCACTGCCATGATGATAGAATGGCAAAGGCAGAATGCATATGTTGTTGTGGTCAGATGTGCTGAGTTCGCTTACAGAGTTGTGTATTTGTTCAGGAATGAACTCCTTGCGAAAAATATTTTTTGAAGCTGCAATTTCCCTGGCCACACGCATTTGTGGATACCAGCCTTCTGCTATGAAGAGTACAAATGCAAGAATGCCAATGATGTATTGTCTTCTATTCTTGTAAGGAAGAATGCGAAGAAAAATTATCTGAAGGACAACAAAAGCGAATAGCGTGATGATGAAATAGAAAATCCACCCAAACCTGCCGGGAGCGCGGAATTGTTCAATGTATGGAATTACATTGAGCAATTCGCTGTGTCCTTGCTTGAATGGAAATGCGCATGCGAAAAGGGCTATTGCAAATCCTGAAAAGATGAGGTATGCCCAAAACAAATTTTGACGGAAAAAGGCAAGCGTTGTTTTGAAGAAATAAACTGCGGTCAAAATGGTGAGCATGCTTGCGAGTCCTATATACGCAAGTCCTTCCCAATTCTGGCTGTTGACTTTAATAATCTGGCTTATCAAATGCCGAAATGGTTTGTCGTGTGGTACAAAAAAGCATTCATAGCTTGCCGAATACTCAATAAATCCTTTGGCATCAGGCGGGCGGTCAGTTTTGAAGTCAGTCAGTTTTACAAATGTGAAATAAAGCAGCATGGGCGCTGCGATCAATGCAATCCACTTTATGCCCAGACCAGTATTCCAACTTTTTGAAAACAACTTGTGGATAGATTGGAAGGTGAAAAACGCAGCAGGCATCATAGCAAGCGCCATACCCATATACGGATGAATAAACCAGACTGAAACGGCAAATGCAGAATACGACAACACATCTTTCCATCGGTGCAGCATTATGAAGCGGTGCATCAGCAGAATGCCAAGCGGTATCATCCATGCATATGACAGAGAGAGATGGCCTTGCATGCGGAATAATTGCGGGCCTAGCCAATTGATGCCCAATGCGCCAATGCAGGCCAACCATGGTTCAACACCGAACCTGCACAGTAAGGAATAAAGCACAATAGAGGTAAGTAGTATACTGAGCATCATGCACAGATTGAGGAAACCGACAGGATGATTTTTTACCACTGGTATCCACCCGAACAATAGGGAGAATAGAGGGTGCCCATCAGTGTATAGCACATGCTCGGGATATGGATAATTCATGCCGTGGAAGTGCAGCCAATCTGCATCATGCCTTACATGATAGGCAAAAACATAATAATTCTTGATACCATCGCCTGATTGTGAGAACATGTGTTCATCAGGATGCATGAGTATGGAAGGATATAATGTAAAGAGCCACAACAGCGACACGCCAATGGTTGCCAAGAGCCATTTGACTTTTGAGTTTGATTGCAGCAGGTTCATACTCTTTCAATGCCTATCACTACAAACTTGCTCACCGGTGTTTTGCTTTTGTCAGCAAAGCTATCAATGGGCACAAGGCAATTGGTTTCCGGGAAATAGGTAGCAACACAACCACGTGGAATGCTGTATGGCAGCACATGAAATTTTTCAGCTCTACGAATAGTGCCGTTGAATTCACCTACAAGGTTCACAAGTTGTTTTTCTTCTAAGCCTTGTTCTTTGATGTCTTGCTCATTCATCAGCACAACACGTCTTTCATTCTTGATACCGCGATATCTGTCATCCAACCCGTAGATAGTAGTGTTGTACTGGTCATGCGTGCGTATGGTCATCATCACCAGTTCATTTTCTTTCACCATGAAAGTTGGCAATGGATTCACCGTGAATTTCGCTTTTGCATTGTCAGTAGTGAACTTGCCTTCGCGCGGGCCGTTGGGCAAATAGAATCCATCTGGCTGGCGAACGCGCTGATTGTAGTTGTCAAAACCTGCGATAGATTTTTCAATGTGTTCGCGAATCAAATCATAGTTGTCAGTGGCTGCTTGCCAGTCAATCGGATTTTTTTCTCCCAGCACTATTTGTGCAATACCTGTAACAATGGCTGATTCGCTGAGCAAGTGTTCTGAAGCAGGTTCCATGTTTCCTTGTGAGCGCGACACTACGCCCATCGAATTTTCAACGGTCACAAATTGTTCTATACCTTTTTGAAAGTCTTTTTCAGAGCGACCAAGACAAGGAAGTATCAAAGCATGTTCACCAGTTACCAAATGTGCGCGATTCAGTTTTGTAGAAACATGTGCGGTGAGTTTCACTTTTTGCATGGCCTTGCCTGTGAATTCGCTATCAGGCGTTGCGCTGATAAAGTTGCCGCCCATTGCAAGGAACACGCGCACCTTGTTTTCATTCATTGCCTCAATGGCTTCCACTGTATCGTAACCATGTTCGCGTGGCGATTTCATATTTATTCCCTTGTCCAGACCATCCAGAAATTCTGGCTTTGGCTTTTCATAAATACCCATTGTGCGGTCGCCTTGTACATTGCTGTGTCCGCGCACAGGGCAAAGGCCAGCGCCCTTCCTGCCCACTGCTCCGCGCAGCAAATGCAGATTCACTACTTCACGAATGCTATTTACAGCATGCTTCTGTTGTGTAAGGCCCATAGCCCAACACGAAATGATGCGTGACTTTTCACACAGCAACTTTCCTACTGTCACTATTTGCTCTTTTGATATTCCACAATCATCGTAAGCTTTTGCAACATCAAACGTTTTTAATTCGGAAATCAGTGCTTCATAATTTTCAGTTTGTGATGCTATGAAATTTTTGTCAAACACATTTCCTCCTTCTTCTTCAGCTTCCAGCATATACCGCATGAGTAATTTGAGCAATGCGATGTCACCACCAATTTTTACTTGTAAAAAATGGTCAGCTATTTTGGTTCCACCCATCAGCACTTGCACCGGGCTTTGTGGGTCTGTGAAGCGAGTAGTTCCGGCTTCAGGCAAGGGATTGATGTGGATGACCATGCCGCCATTTTTCTTGCATTTCTGAAGGGCGCTTAACATGCGCGGATGATTCGTTCCCGGATTTTGGCCAATGACCAATACCAATTCTGCATCATAAATGTCTTGCAAAGTGACTGTGCCTTTGCCAATTCCAATGGTTTCACCCAAACCTACACCACTACTCTCGTGGCACATGTTGCTACAGTCAGGCAGGTTGTTCGTGCCATAAGCCCGCACAAACAATTGATAGAGAAACGCAGCTTCATTACTTGTGCGGCCTGATGTATAGAATACCGCATCATTGGGCGAGGCACATTGTTTCAATTCATCCGAGATGATGTTGAAAGCTGTTTCCCAACTTACCGGTTTGTAGTACGACTCACCTTTAGGCAAATACATGGGCTCAGTGACACGTCCGCTTTTTCCTATTTCATAATCGCTCCACTCGCTCATTTCTTCTACACTGTGCTTGGCAAAAAATGCAGGGTCGCAGCGGAAGTTCGTTGCTTCTTCTGCAACGGCCTTCGCACCATTTTCGCAATACTCACCAAGCTTTGAGCGGTGCTCAGGCTCCGGCCACGCACAACCCGGACAATCAAATCCATCACGCTGATTCAATTTGGAAAGTGCTTTCAATCCCTTCCACAAACCCATCTCGTGAGCTATGTGTTGCAGAGAAACTGTAACGGCTTTGATGCCCGCAGCTTTGCCTTTCAGCTCATGCGTTTCGAGGCCTGTCAATATTGCGGGTGGTGTTATGCGGACTTTTCTGGCTGTGCTCATATAGCTCTGAATACGTGGTGAATTTCTGAATACTAAATTGATGCAGACAAATGAACTGATAAATGAATAGCCGGAGAAGTATGTTCGCCAACATATTGACAACAACATTTGAAAATGACCACTACAGCATTGCAAAACATAACTCTGGAGATAGTTCGGATAAGCAAAGAGATAGGCGCATGGATGAAACTGCAAACCAGCGTGAGTGAACAGAACGCTGAGCTAAAAACAGAAAACAACCTGGTGACATACGTTGATAAAGAAAGTGAGCGAAGATTTGTAGCTGCACTTTCGACACTGTTGCCTGAGGCGGGTTTTGTTGCTGAAGAAGGAACAGGTGAGAAAAAGGAAAACGGAATGAATTGGGTGATTGACCCATTGGATGGCACTACCAACTTTGTACATCGTGTTCCGGTTTGGTGCACCAGTGTTGGTCTTTGCGATGGCAACGAACCTATAGTTGGCGTCATTTACGACCCTAACACCAATGAATGTTACTCAGCATGGAAAGGCGGTGGCGCATGGCTCAATGATGAGCGTATTGCAGTTTCAAAAATTGAAACGCTTTCATCTTCTCTCATTGCAACAGGATTTCCGTATGATGATTTTGGAAGAGAGAACCAATATCTGCAACTGCTGAAAGAAATGACCCATGCCACGCGAGGCATGCGCAGGCTTGGCAGCGCAGCACTGGATATGGCATGGACTGCCTGTGGGCGCTTCGAAGCCTTTTATGAATATGGGCTAAACCCTTGGGATGTAGCAGCAGGTACAGTCATAGTGCGTGAGGCAGGTGGCCTGTGTACTGAATTTGCAGGAGGAAACAACCCTGTGTTTGGAGATGACATGATTTGCAGCAACGGACAAATACATGCTGCTTTGATGGAAGTGGTGAAGAAATATTTCCCTTGACACTCAGGATAGTTGGTTACAATACTTCGAACGCCACACGCAATTGTATTTCGATTTCGATACCGAGCCGCAGTCTTTCTTCGCTTATATCGCTAATTTCTCGCATACCGTATTTCCATGGCTCGGTCTGGGTTATCATGAGGAATTGACCGAGTTTGCCGCCAGAAATTTTCAATAAATCTGTAGCGGTTTTCTCAGCATCTTCATACGCTTTTTTCAATCCATCCACCTTCACCTCATCGGCTTTGCTCGATTTTAGTTCTGTTATTTCTAAGCTCATACCATTAGCAGGCAGCAAACTTTTGAACGTGTCATAGTGGCGCGCAGCATTGAAAACTATTTCGTAAGAGCGCCTCACCATAGTGTTGGCATTGTTGCCATTGGTGTAGCCAAGGTCTTCTACATCTTCTTTGGTCAGTTTGGCATCTTTCATAGTCATGCCTACGGCTTTTAAGTTGTTCTCTAAGGTAGTCTCAAGGCTTTGGAGGTTTTGCTGTGGCCCTGCACAGAATTCATCGGAGATCACCACTAAGGTTTTGATGATATCTATTTCAGCAAAAACTGTTGCATTGCCTTCCACAGAAATTGTTCGTTTGCCATTGAAGAGGTCAATTCCTGTCTGTGCATTCAGGCAACCTGCCAATAGCAATAGGGCGAAGAGGAAAATATGATTTGAATAATGTTTCATGTTGATTTATGGTTTAATGAGTTCGAATGTGATAACTATGCGATAGACGATTTTGTTCTGGTATTCATCGCCCACATGCGGTGATAGACTGTACGAATCAAAGTCAGGATTTTCAACTATTGTCATCACGCTTCCCAATTTCATTTTAGAAAGTGTGGCAAGTTGTGTGGCTTCCTTCTCGGCATTCTTAAATGCCATTTCCCTTACCTCAGTTTCCACTTGTTCAAGGTTTGGGTAGTGGCGTTCCATTTCCTTTAATCCATACATACTGAAGCCATAGCCATATTCATAATTGTTTTCTTCAATGTTGAGTGAAGTGCGCAACGTTTCAAGGTCCTCTTCGCTTATCAATGTCAACTTGTAAGTAAGAAAATTGTAGGTACGATCGCCATCCACTTGTTGTCGCTGCTTTACCAACATATTGTCCGCTGATGAAACTTTGAGACTTTTTGTAATAGAAACATAATTGGCCGTGATGGCCTCAATGGTAGGTAGTTCCTGCGAACACCTTTGGTCGTTCATTTCTACTTGCACGGTTATTCTGTCTGGCGTTATTTCTTTCACCGCATTACCTGTTACAGTAATAGTGTTGATGTTGTCCTGCGCGCCAGCGCTAAGCAGTAGGAGTGAGGCAAATGTTGTTAGTATGTATTTCATTGTGGTTTGTTGTTGAGCGTTTGAAACGAATTTGGTTATAGTCTATTGTGCTGCCTCTTTCCAATTCAACATTTCGTCCACGGTGCCCACTGTGACAGCGTGGTAGCCGGGTCTTGCCTTTTCATAAATCTTCAAAGCCATTTCTTTTTGACCTGACTTTACCATGGCATCGAACAACGGTGCAACGAATTTTCTACGACCTACATTGGTCAGAAATTCTTCGAGCCTTGGATAAGCCACAGCATATTTCTTGTTGATGCTTTGCTCCAGCCATGCAAAAAGTACCTCATTGTTTCCACTCTTTGTGATGTTGAATTGTTTATCCAAGTCTGCCATCTGTTCAGTGGTAACGCCCGCAGGCAACGTGCTGATGAAGCGATATTGTTCCTGATACGTCCATTCATTCCATCGAATGTTGATTGGCAAAATCTTTAATCCGACCCACAACGACTGCGTTACATCCACCTGTTGCAATTGCTGTGATAGTACGGTGGGAATGTTCTGCGGCAGACCTGCACCATAGACCCAGGCATTTACATCTATTGCTTTTTCCTGCTCGGGTGTTATCAAATTTTTTCTCAGGTATTCCAGAAACACCTCCGTATCCATCACTTGAAAAGAATGCGATGTGAAATACTCTTTCAAGAAGACATCGAACTTTTCGCGGCCTACTGTTTCTTCTATCAGGCGAAGGAAGAAGTAGCCTTTGTTGTAGGCAATGTCTGTCATGCCGTCATCAGGGCTGCGGCCCGCAAGTGCAAGTTTTAGTTTGGTGTCTTCGGGGTGTTCGCCTTTGCTCAGTTCATCAATGGTTGCGTCCAACTCTTGTCTGCTCAGTTGTGCCAACATCTCGCTGGTTTCGCGGCCATACACTGCTTCCATTATTCGTTGCTCGAAATAAACCGTGAAGCCTTCATTCAACCAGAAGTCGTCCCAGGTGCTGTTGGTAACGAGATTGCCGCTCCAGCTATGTGCCAGCTCGTGTGCTACTAATGAGACCAATGATTTGTCACCAGCAATGATGGTAGGAGTAGCAAAGGTGAGCATCGGATTTTCCATACCACCAAAGGGAAATGCAGGCGGAAGAATGAGCAAGTCGTAACGCCCCCACACATATTCACCATACAATTTCTCCGCAGCGTCCACCATCTTCTGCATGTCTTCAAATTCTTTGGCTGCCGCATCTATCACACTTGGAATGGCATACACTCCGGTGTTTTCGCCTACACTCCTGAACTCCACATCACCAACTGCCAGGGCAATGAGATAAGAGGGAATGGGCTTGTCCATTTTGAAAGTATATACACCGGTTTCACTTTTCTTCTGCGGATTCTCAGCACTCATCAAAGCCAATAAATCTTTCGGTACTTCCACCGTAGCATCATAGGTGATGCGCACACCCGGACTGTCCTGACAAGGAATCCACGTGCGACCTAAGATGGCCTGAGATTGAGAAAACAGGAATGGCTTTTCGCCCTCTACCCAAAGCAATGCCTCGGCATCGGGAGAAGTGGTGTAGGTGATAGCCACCTGCCTGGAATCCTTCGCAATCGGAACGCGCAGCGGTCTGCCGATGAATTCCTTTTCTTCTCCTGTTTCGAATTCAACCTTTTTTCCATCCACGCTCACGCTGGAAATGTTCAATCTTTTGGTGTCGAATATGATGGTGTCAGTGGCAGTAAGATTTTGGATGTTATAGGTAGCAGTAGCTGCAATGGTCTTTGTAACGAAATCAACTTTTGCATTCCAGTTGAGGTGCGTTACGCGGGCATCATTGGGTTTGCTCCACGTGTGAGGGTCACTTGCAAGTTTCATATTGGCAATCATCATTTTTGATTTTTCAGAACGTTCAGGAGTTGTAGTGTCAGCTTCGTTGCAGGCGAAAAGTGATACAATGAATGCAGCGCAGAGAATTTTTTTCATGGAGACAAATATGTATGGTGGGGCATTATGATGAAGTACATCGAGGATGAACGGAAGCTATATCAGGTGAGGTGCCGATATAACTCATTCAGATTGGCTAAATCTTTAGGCAAATCATGTTGCACAATTTCCCAGATAATCTCGTAGTCCACATCGAAATACTCGTGAGCGATGTGATTGCGCAGGCTGTACATCATGCTCCAGGGAATCTGCTTGTACCTTTTCTGCAAAGCATGTGGCACGTGGCTGGAAGCTTCGCCTAATATTTCAAACTGATGTTGTACTGCATCGCAAAGCATCTTATTGTTTACAAATTCGTGCAGCGAAATACTGTTCGTATATCCCAAAATGTGTTTGACAGCCTCCATCATTTCCTGCACATATATGGGCAACAGAGGATCAACAGTATTGCTTCTTCTTACAGCCATTTCACTCCATTCATTACTCCTGGTTTGAACAATACTTTGATGCCATTGGGCGTCACCATATCAATTCTCCGGTAGAGTTTTCGTTCCAGAAATTCTTTCAGCTCAAAAAACTTCCAGCCCATTGGTTTTTCTAATTCCACTATGATGTTTACTTCTACAGGTTTTTGATTGGGCTGGGTAAGGCAATCATAGAAATAGCCCAATCGCCTCACACCATACCTGGCATGCAGGTCGAATGACAACCTGCGCAGGTCGTGCTCGAGTTGCGGGTCATTGTTCTGTTTTTTCATCTCACTTGTGAATCATGAATCTCCCAAACACCCCGAGTGGTAATTTGACTCCACTCTTTGCATTCAGGTAAAGCTCCCCGATGCTCAGTTTGTCTTTGGCGTGTGACTTCAACAGATTCTCAAGTACCAAAGCAGATAGCCCTAGACTGTATGCGTTGAGTATGAGAAAGTGTTCTGCCGGGTCAAGCAGTTGCAAAATGTTTTTGGTCAACTCAGCTATGTTTTCTTCCAGCTTCCACTTCTCACCCTTGGGGCCATGGCCAAAGGCAGGCGGGTCGGCAATGATGCCGTGATACGTATTGCCTCTGCGTACCTCGCGCTGCACAAATTTGAGTGCATCGTCCACCATCCAGCGTATGTCCTTCAGGCCGCTCAGTTGCATGTTCTCATTGCTCCATGTCACCACTTGCTTGATGCTGTCCACATGGGTAACATCGGCACCTGCTGCGCAGGCTGCAAGTGAAGCACCGCCTGTGTAAGCAAACAAATTGAGAACTCGAGGTCGTTGCATTTTCATGTTGCCAATGGAGTCCACAATAAAATCCCAGTTGACACATTGCTCCGGAAAAATGCCTACGTGCTTGAATGAGGTAAGGCCAAGACGGAAAATAATTTCTTCATTGTTGGGCAGTATGTATTTCATCTGCCATTGGTCTGGTGCCTTCTTCAGCTTCTGCCATTCTCCACTGTTGCTGCTCTTTTGTATGAATTTGATGTGAGCCAGTCTTTTCCATTCGCTCTCCGGCATCACACGTGGCCACACGGCTTGCGGCTCAGGACGTATGGTGATGTATTGGCCGAAGCGTTCCAGTTTTTCGAAATCGCCACAGTCTATCAATTCGTAATCAGCGAAGGTTTTTGGGGCGAGTAGTTGCATAATGCAATTGAAAAAAGTTAAGATGAATGATAGTTGGGTGGGCGAACTTAAACGCTGCATACGTTTCTGAAATGCCTGACTTTACTTTGGCCGCGACATTCACTCATGAAATTCAGCATCATAGGTTCTGGCAATGTTGCTTATCACTTCGCAGCAATGTGGGGAGAGCAGGGGCATTTATTGCAGCAGGTAGTTGCCCGGAACAAACAAAATGCACAGCAACTGGCCGATGCGCATCACGCTGAATGCATTGATGCCGTCAAATCAATACGAACTGATATAGACTGCGTATTGATTGCAGTAAATGATGATGCCATACATGAAGTGTCAAAGCAGTTGTCACCGGAATTATTTGCAATACATACATCTGGTTTCACCGGCATGGATGTGTTGACACAGCAGCGCAAAGGTGTCATCTGGCCGGTGATGAGTTTGACAAAGAACAACCCGACAGACTACAGCATTATTCCTTTTCTCATCGAAGCATCAGGTGCTGAGGAATTGGACAAGATTAAAAACTGGATGAGTAAAGTTTCAAAAAATATCATTCAGACAACCAGTGAAGGAAGGCGAACTGCGCACCTTGCTGCTACTATCAGCAATAACTTCAGCAATGCGCTTTTAGATATTGCACATCAGCAATTGACCGGACAACAATTGTCATTGCAATTGCTTTTGCCTATGCTCTCGGCTCAATTGAAAAAATTAGAACAACACAGGCCTTCGGAAATACAAACCGGCCCGTCACGCAGAGGTGATATGATGGTGATACAAACGCATTTAGATATGCTGCGCGATTCAGATGCACAAGAGGTTTACGAAGTGCTGAGTAACTACCTATTGAACAAGTACCATGGAAAAAAACTATAAAGCAAAACTGAAAGACATCAAGGTATTCATCTTTGATGTGGATGGTGTATTCACCAACAACATCATATTGGTGACCAATGAAGGTGAACAACTGCGCACGGCCAATGTGCGTGATGGATATGCGGTGCAACTGGCCATGAAGAGTGGTTTGCGCATCGTAATTCTAAGCGGAGGTAAAGGCGAAGGCACGCAGAAAAGATTTGCCGGACTTGGTGTGAAGGACATTTTTTTGGGTGCTTCCAACAAGATGGAAGTATTCGAAAAATTTCTTGCGGACAACAACTTGCAGGCAACAGAAGCCTGCTACATGGGTGATGATATACCTGACTATGTAGTAATGAAGAACGTTGGCCTGGCCTGCTGCCCCGCAGATGCAGTAAACGAAATAAAATCTATTGCTCACTACACATCACCACACAGAGGTGGTGAAGGCTGTGTGCGCGATATACTGGAGCAGGCGATGAAACTAAAAGGAATATGGAAGAAAAGCGAAGCTTTGATTTGGTGATTTTATCACAACAACTCCACTTCCACTTTTTGGAATGAGAGTTCTTCTTTGCCTTTGCGTGTCAGATTGTAACCCTGATTATTTCTGTTGTTGATATAGCCATCCAGATAGAGGTTGGCCACGCGCTCACCCAATTGCGCACTTCGTGTGCTTTGTGCATCATCATGCTCTATACGGCTCCAGAAACCCGTTTCTAATTGAGGCAGTTTGATGAGTTGATTTTTGTTGTTACGCTTATAAGCTTGTATGATGTCAAGTATCACATAGTCGTATTTGTCTAAGTACATAAGCGAGTTTTTTTTATATAAGGTTGAAGGAAGTTGGTCTGGTCAGTTGCTTTACAAAAAATAATTTGTGATGCGGTCGCAAAGTATGTTCTCACTTCTCTGCACAGTTGTTTTGTTCTTCTGCTTTTGCTGACAATTTATTAACCCGCAGTTCATCTTGCATATATGCACTGCAATTACATCAGCGAACAAACTTCCGAAAGGCATTGCTCAGGTTTTGTTCAATAGCAGATCAATGGCCTGTGTGAAAGTAATCACTTTACCTGCATCACGTTCATTCATTATTCTTGCACAATACACTTCACCAATAAAACCAATTCAAACGAATGAAACATTTCTACATTTTGTTCTTCTTGCTGAGCTCACAAATGGCAAGTGCACAGGTGGTAATAGGTATGCCTGACTTGCCACAACCCAATGATGTGCTCATAACACAGGCAGCCACATTGCTTCAAGATGTTGACCTGGAAGACACCGGTGCTGACTATGTCTGGAATTTTGGTAGTGATGTATTGCAATCATTGCAGCAGAATACAGAAACCAATTGTGTGGATGTGGATGATACTCCGATAGCGTATCAGTTCCTGTTCAATAGTCCATTTGATCCGGATCACAACAGTGATTTTGCAATTGGTGTTGAAGAATTCGAAGTAGGAACACTTGCAGTTACTGATGCATACATGTATTATCAGAACAATGCTGAGCGCTATGCAATAACCGGCATGGGTGCGAGCATAAGTGGAATACCGCTGGCTGCAGTAGCCAACGATGTGGATGTGATATATCAGTTGCCTCTGGAATTCGCAGGCATTGATACTTCTGAAAGCATGACTCAATTTGATATACCAACATTGGGCTATTGGGGCATGGATCAAACGCGCACCTATGAAGTGGATGGCTGGGGTGTGCTCAACATTGCTGATGTGCAAATAGATGTATTGCGCTACAAAGCCATCATCAATGTTACAGACTCTGTGTTTAGTGAGGCCTTTGGTATTGGCTTCAACTTTCCCCGACCCGAGGCTGTGGAATACCGCTGGGTGAGTCCGCTATACAATGTGCCTGTGTTGCAGATAAACACATCAGGCGGTATAGTGACTTCTGTACAAACCGCAGAACTGTTTGAGGTAAGCGTAGATGAATTGCCTGGCGCAGGTGTGATGATATTTCCTAACCCGGCAGAAGAGAAGTTGAACCTCAGCGGCAGTGGTTACAACAACATATATATATATGATGCAAATGGAAAAATGGTGCTTTCACAAAAACTGAATCAGACAGGTGGCATAGATGTGAGCAAACTGCCCGCTGGTTGTTACGCTGCAGTACTTGCCAACGATAAAGATGTTGTGAGCACATCATTCATTAAGAAGTAAGCGCTCAGTCGCAGGCGTAGTTCGAAGTAGGATTTGGGTCGCAGAAGTTCAGCAGCAGGGTGTGCGAGTTGAGAACCGGAGCGCACAATCCATGCAGGTTGCCAAGGTTGGGCACTCCAGTGCCGCTGGTTACCACAGTGAGGTTGCGCAGTGTGCGCGTGCTACGTGAGGCGAATAGTCCAAGTCCATTACCAATGTTGCTGAAGGTGGGACGCTCCTGCACTATTCCACTCACTGGCGAATTCACTTCTATGTACGTATTGAAATTGTCGTTGCCCATACTGATGATAACATCGAAACAGCGTGTGTCGCTGCCATCGAAGAATCCAATCTCGCGCACTATGTTTGGGTTGGCTTCGAGGGTGCTTTCCAGCATAGTGTAGAATGGCTCTCCATTAAATTCTACTTCAAGCTGGCCATCTTCATTTGCATCTTCTACTTTATAGCTGCCGGCATTGAAGTCAGCAAACTTATCAGTCACTACCGGTGTGCCTGTGTGTTGTGGATTGTCATACAATTTTTCTTTGAAATGAAAGCGGATTTTCACATCATAACTTTTGGCACCGGGTGCAGCATACCACTTGATGCGCGAACCCTGAGTGTAAGCTACAGCACTTGCTGAACCAGTGGCAAGCGAAACGGTGCCCGGTGGTTGTGGCTGGTAAAATGACAATTGGGAACTGCGTATCAAATCTGTTTCCGCATACACATCTTCTTTGCCAGCGAAGTCAATTTCCAATCTGTAGTTGCTCTCCTGGTGCAAGCCGGCCACAGGTGGCACGAAGTAATACAGCGTTTGTTCAGGCTCATAAAAAATACCGTTGATGTCTTTGTTGCTTACAGTAACAGGAGTCAGATTCCACTCTTCTAAAGCATTGCCATCGAAGTAGCGCACCACTTTGGCTGATATTATTTCTTCGTTTTTGTATTCTGAGCTGTCGCGTATCTGCGCGTAGGTGTAGTTGTCACCATCACCCAGCCAGGTGCGGTTTATTTTTATCCACTGTGTGTCCAATTGGTTGTTCAGCCCATCACCGCTGGCATCAGCATCCAGCAATCCGAATATGACTGTGGTGCTTTTGTAGTCCGCATTCAGCTCTACATCCGACTCGCATCCGCTTACCATTATCAACGCTGCAAGCGCAGTTATGTAAGCCCATTTCTGTTTCAATAGATTTTGCATTGCGGCAAATGTATGTGTGCGTGTAAGATGCCCGTGTGGCTTTGGATGAATGGCACAAACAAAATTTCTACAATTGTTGCAGGTGGGAGTTGCACCCCTGACCCCTAAAGGGGAAGTTTGTGAGGCATTTCTGCACGAAAATTTTCCGCACATTATAACGGACCCTCGACAATTTCCCCTCAGGGGTTAGGGGAATTATCGCTTACAGCCCTGTAAGAAACTGCATGGTATCCACACCGTCAGCATAGTCGGTAAGCTTGGGCTGCTGTGCCTTTCCGAATGGGATATAGCCGCGGCCTGCCACGCACTGCAACACATCGTCATTTTCTTTTAGCCGCTGTGCCAGATGTTCTGAGTTTTGGTATCGGCTGTAGTAGATGCTGGCCGTAGGCGAGGTCATGTTGTTGTCTTCTTTCAGCAATACAAATCCATTGTCAAGCAAATCCTCGCGATTCAACAGCCACACGGCCTTGTTGTAGTCGTAGTTGTTAGCGTATTTGTTGTGGTTGGCCACGTGCGCAAAAGGAAATATGCCTTTGAATAAGTGATCCAAATTGTAGCCTTCGGGCAAAAAGAGGTGCGACACATTGCGGCAGCCCAGGCCGAAGTAGTCGAAAATGTCGTGGCCAAGTCCAAGCATTTCCTCATCGGTTTCGGTGCCGGTTATCACCGCAGCACTGGTTCTGCTTTTGCGAATGATGTGCGGATACTGCGAGAAGTAATACCGGAAATAGCGTGATGAGTTGTTGCGGCCTGTGGCTATCACCGCATCAAAATCTGTCAGTTTGCCATCAGTATATGCTATGCACTGCGCCAACGCTGGTTCAAGTTTTATCAGTATCTGCATCAGTGCGGGTATCAGCAGCTTGTCGTCAGCAGAGAGTTTTATCAGTGCTTTGTGCCCTGCGGCCAGCACACTCAGCACATCATGCAGGCCCACGGCAGGTATGTTTCCTGCACAGATTATTGCTACAGTTTTTTGCGAAGAAGCAGTAAGAGTATATGAACTCAGCCATTGGGCTAAATCCTTTTCATTCAGAGCCATGCCCCAGGCTTTCAGCGCGCGGTATATGTTTTCCTCTGTAAACCATCCGTTGTATTGGTGCTGATTGCGAATGATTTGTTTCACATCGTCAAATTCATTTTCCGTAAGGCCTGTGGCAAATCCGGGCCAGGTGTCACAGTCAGCCAGCGTGCTGAGACAATTTCCGAATTGAGCAAGTATGTGTTGGAAGCCTTTGCTGTGCATGAGTGATAAGTAGCAATTATTTTCGCGGGCAAATCTATCTTACGCAGAAAAAAACACAGGAGCAAGCCATGGCGATAATGATAACGGACGAATGCATCAACTGCGGGGCGTGTGAACCGGAGTGCCCCAACAATGCAATATATGAGGGCGGGGCAGAGTGGAAATACAGCGATGGCACGGGCCTGCGCGGCATCTTCGGGCCATTGGCCGGTGGTGCTGATGTGGATGCTGATGCCCCCGTGGAGCCTGTGAGCATGGATGTATATTATATAGTAAGCGACAAGTGCACCGAGTGTGTAGGCTTTCATGACGAGCCACAATGTGCCGCAGTGTGCCCCGTGGACTGCTGCGTGGACGACCCTGACCACCGCGAGTCGAAAGAGCAACTGCTGGCCAAGAAGGCGTTTATGCATTTGTGAAAATGGAAAGCTCTTGAATTCAGAATTTTGATATCCATGAAACAACATGCAACCTACAATGCATTCCCTAAGTGTTTGGTTATACTCCGTTTGAAAATAAATTCAACGGTTGTTTCTTAACGGAGCAATTTGTTCATATGTGATCCGCGTACACAACTTCGAATCATAAGATATGGAGTGAAGTAAACTACTGTGTTGATGAATGGCAATCTGGCCATTTCATTTTACATCCATAAAATGTCTATAAGAGCAATCAATGTGCTTGTTCCTCCGGTATGTATCATGGATACAATGATTCTGAAAATTTCCCTTTAGTCGTATTTCTGAGCTAAGTCGTTATTCAGATGAATAACAATTCGCTGCCGACAGGCATGGTTCATACGTTTTTGCAGCCAACCCATGTCGCTATAAGCATGCATCGTTTTCCCCTCATCTGCTTTTGCTCCATTCCATCAAGAAGGAAAACTTTTCTTGATTGAAAAAAATCTCAAACGAGATCCATCTCGTACATCTCCCCGGTCGGACACAAACCATCGTTTGTGATGCTTAACCAACCGAAACAAATTTTTTCATAACAAACAATTCATTTAAACAACATGAGTACATGCTACAACTTAGCGCGGACGTGCAGGATTTTTCTGCTCTCTGCCTTCGTGTTTGGTGCGGGCAATATGCTTGCCTCCAGCCACCGCGAAGCACCATTTATTGCCAACGATCCGTTGGCCGACAACACGGACCTCTATGCTTTCCGAAGCCCTGATGATCCGAACTACATCACCATCATTGCTAACTACATCCCGTTTCAAAAACCGGATGGAGGGCCTAACTACTATCAGTTTGGTACCAATGTGCGCTACGAAATTCACATTGACAACAAGCTCAGCACAGCGGGTGACGATATCATTTATCGTTTCACTTTCTTCCAGACGAATCAAGATCCAACCACGTTCTTCAATATTCGCCTGGGTGCTGAAAACCACAAGACCACCTACATGCTGCAACGCAGCATCAATGGTGGCGCCTCGTTTCAAACCATCAAAACAAATGGCATTGTGCCGCCATACAACATTGGCCCACGCTCTATTGAAGGTGGTGCAGGTTTGAATAGCGATTACGAAACATTGTTCACCAATTCTATTACTACTGCCACTACAGGCGAAACTGTTTTCGCTGGCCCTGTTGACGATCCATTCTTCGTGGACCTCGGTGGCATATTCGACTTGGGCGATGCTCCGCGACAAAACGGAACTCCGCGCGATGGTGTTGCGTGCTACAACGTAAGTGCTATCTGTTTGAAAATTCCAATCAGCACTTTGCAGAAGGATGGCAAGACTGCCTCGCAAGCAACCAGCATTCTTGATGGTGATTTTGTAATTGGCGTGTGGGCTTCTGCCAGCCGTCAGCAAATCAGAATTCTTAATCCTACCAACCAGGTGCAAGCACAAGGTGTGGAGAAATACACCGGACCATGGAGACAGATTTCGCGCATAGGCATGCCGCTTACGAATGAAGCTGTAATACCAGTTGGCAATAAAGATTTGTGGAACTCAACCACTCCTTATGCAGAGATAGCAGCACACAAAGAATACTTCTTCAATCCTGAGTTGAGCTTGTACATGGACGATGCTTTGTTTGGTGGCGCAGTGCCAGCTTTGGCTCCGCTTCGCATTCAGAAAAATTCATTGCAAGGTTTTGATTTCAGCTATGGTGCTGATGGACTTTATGGTCTGAAAAACACACCTGCAGTTGCAGGCACTGCCTTGGACGATGCCATCTTCGGAACATTGCTTTTGCCAGCACCGGGCAAGGCTCGTTCGGTTGACTTATGGCCCATATTCCACACTGGAGTTCCCAACCTTGCGCCCTATCAATTGGCAACAGGCAAAGCAGGCAATCCGCTTGCAAACGGAAAACCATTCATCAACAACTTCCTGCCAAATGGTGGTGACATGCTTCGCTTGAACATGGCTGTGCCGCCAACTGATCGCAACTCTGAAGCCTTCAGCACATTGGGTCTTGTGGCCGCTGCTGTTTCCGGTTTGCTGGATCCGGCTTACAACGCAAACACATCTATACAAGCCATACCAAACATGGATGGTTTCCCTAACGGCAGACGTTTGGAAGATGATGTTACACGCATCGAGTTGATGGCAGTGGGCGGAATCGTTTTGGATGCAATCGGCCTTTGGGAAGATGACTACACTGCTGGTGATCCAAATCCTGTTACGCCAATGTTGCTTGCCAAACTGGGTTACACCACAGGCATTGAAGCCAACGACAAAGCATTCAGAACTTCATTCCCTTATGTGCAATTGCCTTGGGCCGGAACAGACAATTGCTGTCCGAATGATGAGATGATGAGCATACGCAGCACTGAATATGGTGAGGCCAATCTTGGTTTTTCTGCTGCGGCTGTTACTGTGGTTGCAAGTCCAAATCCTTTTGTGAACGAGACTTCTATCAAGTATCATGTGAGTGCCAGCACTGAGATTGCTATCTATGTGTACAACACTTCAGGCCAATTGGTTGAGACCTTGGTAAACAAAGTGCAGCCTGCCGGAAACTACACAGCTACATGGAACGCGGCCAGCATGGCTGAGGGCGTTTACATAGCCAACGTAGTGGCCGATGGCAAAGTGATTCACTCAAGTAAATTAGTTAAATCAGAATAAACTCTTTTGAAATGACTGTGCGTGGAATACGCTGCGCACGGTCATTTTATCAAATCATTTATGGCACTCATTGCCATTTGAACAGATTGTAAACGACACAAAGTATCAACTACAAAACACAGGCGAGATAAAATTCGTGAATATCCCTTCGATCCGTGCCATCTGTGTTCCATAGCAATACCTGAGTCACTAATGACAAAAAAATAAAAACACATGACACACACTACTACCATAAAAAATTGCTTAGCCATTTTGCTTATAGCTTTCATGGCAAGCACTATAAATTCTTGCACTGACAGCAAAGCATCGGGCAATGAAAAAATGAATGTGCAAGCAGGCGAGTATCAACTGCCAGAATTGCTCACACGCCAGGGAGAACTGGCTGCAACTGCTGAATGGCAGAAGACATTAGAAGCAGTGAACACGACCAAAGAAAAAATCAAAAACAATCCACAGGACTTTGCTTCTTATATAAAACTGGCCGAAATATTTATCAATGAGGCACGTGTGACGGGCGAACATGGACATTACTACCCTGCGATACTTGGGTTGATTGAAAATCTTCAGTCAAAAAAACCCGACAATGAAATATTATTCAGGGCTCTCACTTTAAAATCATCTGTTTACTTGTCGCTGCATCAGTTTGCAACTGCAAAAGAATGTGCTACACAAGCGGTGCAATTGAATGCGAACAATGCGCAGATATACGGAGCATTGGTAGATGCCAATGTGGAATTGGGCAACTATGCTGAGGCAGTGAAGATGGCTGAGAAGATGATGGAGATACGTCCTGACCTTATTTCCTATTCACGCGCTTCTTACTTAAGAGAAATACATGGCGACCCAAAAGGTGCTATTCAAGCTATGAACCTTGCAGTGGAATCGGGCTATGCAGGCTACGAGAATCTGGCATGGACCCGCAACACCCTTGGCGAGATACACGAAACATATGGCGACATCATGAACGCTGAAGTGCAATACAAAACCACTTTGCAAGAACGCCCGGGTTATCCATTTGCTATCGCAGGTCTTGCTTCTGTAGAAAAGAAAAAAGGAAACGTGGAGGAAGCTGAGAAATTATTGAATCAAGCCTGTGCCATCATCCCTGAAGTTTCATTCTACGCTGACCTTGCTTCCATATATAAAGAGACAGGCAGAAAGGAATTGGCTGATAAAACCATTATAGAGGTACTTGCTATGATGGCAGATGACGAAGCCAAAGGCCATGTAATGAATCTTGAATACGCCAAGCTCTATATGAACTTGATAGAAGACAATAACAAGGCGCTTGAATATGCAATGAAAGAATATGAAGTGCGCCCGATGAACATAGATGTAAACAATGTGCTCGCAGAAATTTATTACAACAAAGGCGACCTTGTGAAAGCAGAGGAACATCTCGCACTCGCGATGTCCACCAACAGTCAGAATCCGGAATTGCTGATGATTGCAGGCCTTATCTATACAGCCAATGGCAATAAAACACAAGGCGAACAATTGGTGAAACAAGCCAATGAATCAAACCCATATTTGAATGGAGAATTTGCCATTGAAACCACAAATAGAATAGTGGCTTCAAGATAGATTTTGCTAAAGCAATAATTCTATACGACAATGAAAACATTTGTACTTACTGCTTTTGCCATTGCAATTTTCGCTAAGAGCATTTCTGCACAAGTGCTGACGGGCAAAGTGACAGACACTCAAAATGTGCCCATCGAAGACGTGTACATTTTTCACACAAATTCCGAAAAGCATACGCACACCAATCACACAGGCCTGTTTCAAATGGAGCAGATGAAGAAGGGAGATACATTGGTGGTAAATCATATTGGATTTGAAGAAGTGCGCGTTGCAGTAGAGAATTTCGAGAAGCCACTTCTCATAGTGCTCAATGAAAAAACCATAGCTATAGATGAGGTGTTGATTACCGAAAGCATTGATGCACTCAATCTGATTACACGTATTGATTTGCAAACTTCACCTGTAAACAATTCGCAGGAGATACTGCGCAAAGTACCCGGCCTTTTCATTGGTCAACATGCAGGAGGCGGTAAGGCAGAACAAATCTTCTTGCGCGGATTTGATATTGACCACGGCACTGACATCAACTTGACTGTAGATGGAATGCCAGTGAACATGGTCTCACATGCACATGGACAAGGCTATGCGGATTTACATTTTGTAATTCCTGAAACGGTGGACAAGATTGACTTTGGCAAAGGCCCTTATGCGCCTGATCAAGGGAACTTCGCCACTGCGGGTTATGTGGCATTCAAAACTAAAGATCGCCTCAGCGAGAGTTTGATAAAATTGGGGGCGGGTCAGTTCAACAGCACACGCATGTTGGGCATGTTCAATGTGCTGAGCAATGAAAATCAATCGGCTTACATTGCTGCGGATTTTATTTCTAATGACGGGCCATTTGAAAGTCCTCAGAATTTCAAACGCAACAACTTGATGGTAAAATATTCAGTGCTGATGCCCGGCAATGGAAAGGTTTCAGTATTGCTCTCGCACTTCAATAGCTCTTGGGATGCAAGCGGACAAGTGCCACAACGTGCAGTAGATGCAGGCCTCATCACACGCTTCGGAGCTATAGATGATCGAGAAGGTGGTAATACCTCGCGCACCAACTTCGCAGTGGACTATTCTAAAAACATCAACGACTACACGGTCATCAAAAACACGATTTATTTTTCATTGTATGATTTTGAATTGTATTCCAACTTCACTTTTTTTCTGGAGGATAGCATCAATGGTGACCAGATAAAACAAAAGGAGCACCGCCAAATGTTTGGAGTGAAGAGTGAGTTGAAAAACTTTTTCACTCTTGTTGGCAAGAAGGGTTCAATAGAATTTGCTGTTGGATTGCGCAGTGACCAAACAACGGATAGCGAATTGTCGCATACCGCGCAGCGCAAGATTTTGCTTGACAACATGCAACTGGGCGACATCAGCGAAACGAATTACTACAGTTATGCCAATGCAGAATTTCACTTGGGCAAGTGGCTTATCAATCCTGCCATGCGTGTTGACTATTTTGAAAACAACTACAACAACCAATTAGACAGTGCATACAAAACGCAAAGTGCAGCAGCTGCCATTGTCAGCCCGAAGTTGAATATCCTTTACAACTATTCTAACCAGTTGCAGGTGTATTTGAAAACGGGCCGCGGCATTCACAGCAACGACACGCGAGTAGTGGTGCCAAAAGGAGGCAGAGAAATTTTGCCCGCAGCCACAGGTGCTGACCTTGGCTTTATCTGGAAGCCTGTGAAGAATATGATTGTCAACGCGGCTGCTTGGTATCTCTTTCTGGAACAAGAATTTGTTTACGTGGGCGATGCCGGTGTAGTAGAGCCAAGTGGGCGTACGCAACGTCAAGGTGTTGACCTTGGAGTGCGTTATCAGCTTACTGATTGGCTCTTCTTAAATGCAGATGCCAATCAATGTATTGCTCGGTCCATGGACAATGAAGAAGGTAATAATTTGATTCCACTTGTGCCTGATTTCACGGCCACGTGTGGCATCAGCGTTTTGCATTCGAAAGGTTTTTATGGAGGTGTAAGTACGCGTTATATGAAAGACCGCCCTGCCAATGAGGACAACAGCATAGTGGCCAATGGATACACCATTGTGGATGCAAATGCGGGCTATCGTTTCAAGCATGTCGACCTGGCCCTTAGCATAGAAAATGTGCTGAACACTGAATGGAATGAGACTCAGTTTGCAACGGAGTCACGCTTACAAGGTGAACAACAAAGCGTGGAAGAAATTCACTTCACCCCGGGCATTCCGTTTTTTATGAAAGGGAGTTTGGGGTACAGGTTCTAAGTGTGAGAATTATTGAAATGGCGAACATGACCTCGCTATGCGATTCGAATCGTAATTTATTGCTAACGGATTTCTCCGATTTCTTACCGCAACCCATTCCACCTCACCTGCACCTCCTGTGGCGGGTTGAAGTAGCCATAGGCAAGGTGCGGAAACTCTTCACGGATCTTTTGCATCACAGTGGCCACACCAATGCCTTCCTGCAATTCGGTGATACCTATTTTGCCTAAGTACCAGTCGGGGTCAATGTTGAAGTTGCGCCATTGTATCATGCTCAGGTCAGCATGTCGGATAAAGTGGCGCAGGGCCTGGTACTCCTCCTGCTGGTCTGTCATACCCGGAAAGGTGAAGTAGTTGATGCTGGCCCAGCCACCATAGCTGCGCACTATGCGTGCACTTTCCATGATGTCTTCAAACTGGTAGTTGTTGGGCAGGTAGTAGGCTTCGTATATGTGTTTGCGCGCACTGTTGGTGCTCACACGTATGGAGTTCAGGCCGGCCTTCATCAGTTCTTCCACGGCCTTTGGCTTGCTGCCGTTGGTATTCACATTGATGATGCCGCGCTGAGTTTTAGCTCTTATCCCTTTTATCACATCGCGTATCAGTTGCCACACCAGCAGTGGCTCACCCTCGCAGCCTTGTCCAAAACTCACAATGGGTCGGTCAGCAGTTTCAAGGTGCGGAATAGTGAATTCCAATATTTCATCCACAGTAGGAATGAAGGTGAGGCGGTCTTGTGGCGAAGTCAGTTCATGCTCTTGTGGCTGAAAAGAAATACAACCAAGGCAATTGCTGTTGCACGCAGGTGATACAGGAATGGGGCACTCCCAGCGGCCAATGAAAAAATTGCGGGCGGCAGGGCATTCATAGCGCTTGCTGCAATTGTTGCCGAGGTGTTCTATCAGGCGGTTGCCTTCGTGTTTCAGCAATCGTTCATTGGTTATTTCTACTATCTGATCCTGATTGAAATTTTCAAGGTCTTGCCTTTCATCGGGATCTATACGCACTGCGGTGGTCCAGAACTTATCGTCTAACCAACCCACCACAGTGTAGCAGAAGAGTGGGAGGGTAGGCGCATTCTCCTCCTCAGTGCCAAATGCAGCCATGTATAGTTGGGTGTAAGCCGGAGCATTGAGGGAGGCAACAGCCTGCATATCCTCGCGGATGTCCATTTCGCCCGTTTCCATGTTCAAGCCATACGGCCTGCGTCCGGGCAAGGTGAACAAATCACTGCCGGTAGGCAACTCGATAAAATCTTCTTTGGAAAGCGGATATACATTGTAACCGCTGCGGCCCACGGCCATGTAGCGCGTGTCTTCAAATATGTTTCCGTCTGCATCAGCGAAAACCATGTAAGGCACTTGGCGTGGGTGAGCGAGGGATTTCATCAATGTGCTAATTTGGTAATTTGAAAATTTGAAAATGTAGCTGTCCTTGACAAAATCAGAAGTGCCTTTCCATTTTCAAATTTTCAAATTGACTCATTTTCAAATTCCTTTCTCCTTCATTATCGCCTCCAGGTTCTCCACCAACTTTAGCGTAGCCGGGCAGCGGGGCATGTTGGGGATAAAAACATCGCCCACCTGGTCGGTAAAATCTTTGCGGTGGAAGTGCGGGAACTCAGCACAGTCCATAGGGCGTATTTCATATATGGTACATAGCCCAGCCTTTTTGTTGAAATGCTGGCAGGGCGTTTTTACATTCATGATGTCGCCTGTTTTCTCTTCTGTGTAGAGGTACTTATCGTAGTAGGCTTTGGCTGTCATGCCGAAGTGTTCGGCCACTCGCTTTATCTCGCTCTTCTTCCAGGTAGGTGTCATCTCAAGGCAGCAATGCCCGCATTTCACGCAGCTTATCTCCTGCCATGTTTTATCGGTGGCCTCCTTTACATCTTGCAGCAGGCCGCGTGGTTTTTTGCGTGCCAGTTTTTTCAGAAAAGTTCCGAGTGCCTTCTTCTTGGCATGTGCCCTTCGGGTGTAGTACTTGAGGTCTATTTTCTTCATACGGGCTGTTAGCTTTTGGCCTTTGGCTAAGTTGAAGTTAGAATGAAATATTATCTGGTTTGGAAGAGTGCCAATAACTAAGGGCTAACAGCCAAAAGCAAAAGTAAAGGCAAAAAAATAAGAGCAAGCCCCTTCTATCGCACCGCTACAACCATCTGCCTTTGCTGCCTTCCGGCCCTGGAGGATTGGACAGGAGCTGATCGTAGAAGACTTGCTCTTAAGGGGGCGAATCTAATCGTGCGTTACAAAAAACAAAACGTTGAAAAGTGATCGTTTGGAAAAGCAGGATGGATGTAGTGTTCGGATAGATTTGGACGAAACCCCGCCAACCAATAATCTGCAATGAACAACATTCTTAAGCCTTCCATTCGATATGGACTCATACTGGCTGTAGTCAGCATTGTAGCAGGCACTTTGCTCACTTTGGTGGAGATGAATCTGATGCTCATGGGCATTCTTTTTCTTGTGGTTGTTTTGGGTCCCATGGTATTCTGGGTATTGTTCGCCATCAGGGTGCGCAAGGCCAACAACAATACCTTTAGTTATCAACAAGCGCTCCTTTCATTGGTCATAATTGCCTTCATCAGCATGTTTCTGGGCCAGGTGTGGAATACGGTGTATATAAAGTACATCAACCCCGGCATGATAGAGCAAATGGCAGAGAAGACAGCCGAAGGGATGATAGAAATGGGCATGTCGGCAGACGATCCGCAGATAGAAGAAACAGTGCGCCAGATAGAAGAGAGCAATGATATGGGGGTACAGTGGAGAAAGTTTATGTGGAACACAGTAGTAATGCTTGTGCTGTCTCTCATTATTGCAGCCATCATCAAAAAGCAGCCCGGGCAATCTGACAACTTAAATGCAGCGATGTAGGTTTTATTTGTTTTTGTAATTCAATCTTTAATCCTTAAATACATTTTCATTATGAACAAAACAGTTACGTATGGCCTTATCATAGGCGTAGTGGCAATTGCCGTTTCACTCATTCAGTATCAGGTTGCAGGACTTACCGGAGGCATTCTATGGTCTCTCATAGGCTTCGTAGTTGGTATTGCACTCCATGTCATTTTTGCCAACAAGCTGAAGGCTGCCAATGGCGGTGTGGCCGGCTTTGGTAAAATGTTCGGATGGTTATTTACCATGTCAGCCATTGCAGTGGTGTTGAGTGGCATTTTCACCATTGTGTATATATCTAGTGTAGGTGGTGATGTGGTGGATTCAGCCATGGATCAGGCTATGGAACAAAGCATGGGTGGTATGAGCGATGCTGAAGTTGAAGCAGCCGAAACCGCGCGCGAGGCTCTTTCAACTGCCGGCAGTGGCCTGATGATAGGCGCCATGATTTTGGGTCTAATTGGTGCTTTGGTTATCTACGCCATTATTGATTTGATACTGGCAGCTATACTCAAAAAAGAACCACCTGTAGCGAAGTAGCACAATGCTTTTCATAAAATCTCAAAAGGCTGCACCGTTGTGCAGCCTTTTTTGTTGTTATTCGCACTTCATGTATGAGTAAAGATATTTCCATAGTCATTCCCCTGCTCAATGAGGAGGAGTCGCTCACCGAATTGCATGCATGGATAAAGCATGTGATGCATGAGCATCGGCTTACTTACGAAATCATTTTCATAGATGATGGCTCCAGAGACAATTCGTGGAAAGTGATAGAAGCATTGCGGGCTGCTGATGAAAATGTGAGGGCCATCCGCTTCCAGCGCAACTATGGCAAGAGTGCCGCACTGCATGTTGGCTTCGAGGCCAGCCATGGCGAGGTAGTTTTCACCATGGATGCCGACCTGCAAGACTCGCCCGATGAGCTGCCCGAAATGCGCAGAATGATTTTGGAAGAAGACTATGATGTGGTGAGTGGCTGGAAGAAGAAACGCCACGATCCTATTTCTAAAACCATTCCCACCAAACTATACAACTGGGCCACGCGCAGAATGAGTGGCATCCGACTGCACGATTTCAACTGCGGTCTGAAGGCATATAGAAAAGACGTTGTGAAAAGCGTAGAGATTTTTGGCGAGATGCACCGTTACATCCCCGTGATGGCACATAGAGAGGGTTTCAAAAAAATAGGAGAAAAGGTGGTGGAGCACAGAGCAAGGAAATACGGCTATACCAAGTTTGGCTTGTCGCGCTTCATCAATGGACCTTTGGATTTGATGACCATCATGTTCATCTCACGCTTTGGCAAGCGACCCATGCATTTCTTCGGTGTATGGGGTGCGCTCATGTTCATCATTGGTTTTGGTTCGCTCTTATATATAGGTGTGGATAAATTGCTGCACCTCTATGTTTGGCAAACCAAGGCTCCACTGCTGGCAGACTCTGCGCTCTTTTACATAGCGCTCACAGCCATGGTGCTGGGTACACAACTTTTTCTTGCAGGTTTCCTGGGCGAATTGGTATCGCGCAACAGCTCCACACGCAATCATTACAAGGTGAAGCAAACTATCTGATCAGGATTGTTTCTATTTCTGTACTTCAATCACCACACCACACAGTGCATTTTTTTTAAAGTCAACACTGATGTTCGCTGTGCTTTTCGCCTGTAAGCTGACTCCACGGTTGTCCACCAATGTGCTCAGCTTTTCGTCATAGTTGTTACCCGCTGCGGCTGATAGTTTTTTCGCAAAGTCGTCATAGTCTAATGCCTCTTTGCTCACCACTATAGCGAAGTAGTCCACCTGTCCTTTGTCGTCAGGATAAAAACTGTGGTCGCGCGGAAAGAGGCGCGTACCTGTAATGCCGCAATAAGGCGAGTGCTTGGCAGTGTATGGAAACAGCACATACGAACTGCCATCAGTCTCCTGTCCGAATATGTACACGTAGCATTCAAGATTGTTTGTTATCTGTAGTTTGAATTCTTCATTCACCGTCATTTTTCGGCTTGTAGCAAATGTGGATTTACCAATTTGCTCAAGTGGAAGATTTTGGTCATTGGCATTGAGCACAATGCCGAACTGCACATTGAGCACATTGGTTTGCGGAGCGCTTGCATCACCGGCAGGGTGTATGCCATAGGCCTCGCGGCAAAAGTGTTCGAAGTCGTCATAGCTTACCCATGCCACACCTTTCACGCCCCACTCTTCGCCCCACGAATTCATTATCTGAAAGCCACCCATGTCACGCGCAAATTTGAAATCATCATACCCAATCACACACATGGCATGGCCTCCAAATCCCATCATGCTGTAGTCACTTCTTTCGGGCTTCCATAGTTCTTTGCCCATCATGTTTTGCATGAATGAGCCGCCTACAATCATACCTATCACCACCGGTGCGCCTTGCGCAATGTTTTGTTTTATGGCCAGCATGTTCACCACTTTGGCATCTGTTCCATCGCGCCCTCCACTCAAGCGCTCATAGCCGTCTATTTTGAAATCTTCCGCCTTGCGCAGCGCCATATCGGTGGGCTTGCGGTTGCAGTCATTTTCATCGTAGCTCATTTCGCTCCATGGAGCCAACCCTCGGTTGTGCATCACCTTCATGGCTTCGGGCAGGTAAGCTCCCTGGCATCCTTCTAATTTTATCTGGTTGTAAAGAAATGCAGGTGAAAATGTGCTGGAGTTTGGCTCAGTGCCACTCTCCCGCGTTTGCATGATGCTGCGCGCAGCATAGGCCGATGCCCATGCCACGCATGAGCCTTGCTGACCCTGATTTCTGCGACTTGGTGCATACTTCAGCAACGAGTATTCTTCAGGCAATGGATTGCGCTTGTTGTCTGCCAGTGGTTCATAGATGGAAGTGCTCTTGTACTTTTCAATATCTAATACAGCACCTGTTGCAAGGGCGTTCTCACTATGCGCAACGGAAGAAGCATCGCTCCCGCAACCGCGGCTGTGGAGCATATAAGCACCGGCTATCACCGCTATGATGAGCAGCATTTTTGGATTGCGGCCAAACAAACCAAGCAGCAGTGGAATGAACTGCATGAGTCCGCCACCACCCCCGCCTCCTCCCGGGCCTGAAGGGCGTGGGCTGTATGAACCTTGATTTTGATCGGGTCTTATTCTTATGGGCATAGTGGTTGGTTTTTTTAGAAAATGATATAAGTAAATTGATAGTCAGAAGCGCTTGATAACTCTGAGTGGATGAGTGTATGTCTTCGACACTTTGTCAAATATGCCTTGATGATCAAGCATATCCTTACGCACACTGCCCGATGCGTGTATCACTTGGTGGCTGCCATCGTCAGCTCGTTTCACTATGATGGCAACATGCGTGATGCGTCCATCTGCATTGTCAAAGAATGCAAGGTCGCCCGGCTGAGCTTCGTCAATAAAAGATATCGTAATGCCACACTCAGCTTGTTGCCATGCATCGCGAGGCAGCGATTTGCCTGCGGTACGAAAAACTATTTGAGTAAGTCCACTGCAATCAATACCCATAAATGTGCGGCCACCCCAGAGGTAAGGCGTGCTCATGAACATTTCAGCAGTTTCAATCAGTTCAAGCGGATTGGAATCAAACGGCAGTTGAGTATATGCTCCGCAGGGTGCTATGTAACCGTCATCTTTCTCATGAAAAAAACTTGTTACAAGGCGCAAATTTTCGTGTACTTGTGCCACTTCAATTTGCTTGCGATCCACCCAGCCTTGATAAGAGTCATGAGTAAGCTGAATCATACACCACTTGTCTTTTTCAGCCAGCAGCTCAGCGGTTTCACCCATCAGCATTTGATTCACCATTTCCGATTTGTGGTTTGGCTCTGCGCGCATGGCAATGGCAGCAAGGGGTGTAGTGTATAGTGTTTTAAGCATGTATTATTTTTTACTTCAACGAATGCATTGCATAAGGAAGACGAAAAGTAATTGAAATCATGAAATAGATGCTATTGCCTCCGTTGTGAAATGCGCACTTCAGTGGCTCCATAGCCATACTCATTGTATGGCCCATCCATGAAGGTGCAGTGCGGATAGTACTGGTGCAACATCTTTCTTATCTCAGCGCGAAGCACACCCTGACCAATGCCATGTATGTAAACCACACGAGGAATTTTTTTTAGTTCAGCATTTTTCAGTGTGCGTTCAAAATGTTCCAGTTGTATCTGAATTATTTCTCCATTGCTCAGGTGGTTGTGCCGCTCAAGCAGTTCGTGAATGTGCAGATCCACTTCCATGCTTTCACCTTTGCGCTTCACATTGGTGGCCTCTCTGTTTTTGTAAAGCACTTTGAATTGTTCCGTGGCTTTGCGCTGCACATCAGGATCCAGATTGCGCTCCACCACATCTATTATGTCTGGCTGCGATGCGCTGTACTTGTCATATTCCTTCACGCGGTCGCCTACGGGCACCAACTCACCTGCAGCATGCTCATAAGTAAATCCATCACGGTCGCGCACCTGCACCAGGCCACTATCAGCGAAGCCGGTCACGATGCCTTCGCCCTCATCATTCAGAAATTTTACACGGTCACCAATAGCTAATTGCATGAAGGCGAAAGTAAAAATGTTAGCTATGAATCATGAGTTTACCTGAAACCTTCAAACTGAAAACATCACCGCGTAACCTCGCTGATTTATATTTCGCACGGCTAACCTACTTTACTATTCTAGATAAACCATGTTCCAACGTACAGCACTTTGGTGCACTCTGATGTTCTTCTTGCTTACCTCGTTCGATGCAGGAATGAGTGCAGCGCCTGTCAAAAAGAAAGACCAGAAGAATGCGGCTACTACCAAATTGGACGCTATGTTCAAGAAGGCTATTGCTGACTTCAATGTACCCGGCATGGCGGTGGCAATAGTTAAGGATGGCAAAACTATTTTCAGTAAAGGTTATGGAGTGAAGCACGCGGTGACTAAAGAAAAAGTTGACGACCACACCCTTTTTGCGATAGCCAGTAATACCAAGGCCTTTACCTCGGCCGCATTAGCCATGCTAGTAGATGCAGGCAAGCTGAAATGGACTGATAAGGTGCGTGACTATCTGCCATACTTCAAACTCTATTCACCTTATGTAACGGATGAAATGACTATAGCTGATTTGCTCTGTCACCGCAGTGGGTTGGCTACATTCAGTGGCGATTTGCTTTGGTATGGTACTATACACTCGCGCGAGGAGGTGATCAGGCGGGCGCGCTTTCTTGAACCAATCATGGGTTTTCGCGAGGGCTATGGATATAGCAACATCATGTTTCTGGCAGCAGGCGAAATAGTTGCAAAAGTGAGTGGTGTCAGTTGGGATGCATTTATCAAACAGAAATTCTTTGTACCGCTGGGTATGAGCAGCAGTACAACCAGTATTCGCGAATTCCGCAGCGATGGCAACATTGCTACCCCGCACAACGAGGTGAATGGAGTGAACATTCCTATAGAATGGGTTAACTGGGATAACATAGGCCCTGCGGGTAGTATCAACTCATGCGTGAGTGATATGACGTGGTGGCTGCAGCTGCAACTGGGCCATGGTACATTGGGAGAACAAAACTTTTGGAATGAAGCACGTACCTGGGAGATGTGGGAAAATATGACACCCAGACCGGTGAGCAAATGGCAAATGGATCACATGCCTACGCGCCACTTCAATGGCTATGGCCTGGGCTGGGAGCTGATGGAGTACGAAGGCTACAAAGTGGTGAGCCATGGTGGCGGCTATGACGGCATGATTAGCAAAACAGTGTTGGTGCCTGAACTGAATCTTGGCTTTGTAATACTCACCAACAACATCAGTTCATTGCCATCGTGCCTCACCTTCGAGGTGCTCGATGAAATGCTTGGTGTGAAGGAGCAACAAGACTGGCTCGCTATGTTTTTGCAATTCAAAAAGGATGATGAAGTAGGAGTAAAACGTGCTGAAGTGGACGATGAGGCGAATCGTGTACGCACTTCCAAACCTTCTCTAGCGCTTGACGACTACTGCGGCACTTACCATTGCGAGATGTATGGTGACGTGGTGATAAGCCACGAGGAAAAAGAAAACCTGAAAATCGACTTCAAACCAACTGCACTATTCAAAGGCACTTTGATTCACTGGCACTTCGACACTTTTCAGTTGAGCTGGTCCACACAGATGATGCTGCCCAAAGGCAAGGCCTCGTTTGTGGTTGGAGCTGATGGCAAAGTGAGCGAATTGAAGGTAGTAGTTGAAAATCCGGACTTCGACTTTACCGAATTGAAACTTATGAAGAAGAGTTGAGCATGACGGAGGCAGGAGTCAGTAAATAATTCATGTTGACAATAAGAAAGCATACACACAATTAATGCTGAGAATACTCAAGAGTCAATTCCATGATGCAATCAACCCCGTAGGACAGGCAATCACTAATCAACAATCACCAATCAACAATTTTTATGTGCACAACCATGATAGTAACCCGGGGAGCCAGCTATGATGGCTCGCTGATGGTAACCCACAGTGACGACAACGAACTGTCAGACCAGCGCTTCATATTCGTACCACGCAGAAAAAATAAAAAGGGCGCAAAGCGCGGAGTGGTGGCAGGCACAGACTGCACCTGGCCTCGCTTGGTAAGCGATGAACGCGGCCCCGGATACAAGATGCCGGGTCATGCGTTGACTCCGCTCATAGGCCACATACCCGAAGTAGATCAGACTTATGCATACTTCGATGGCAACTATGGCATCATGAACGAGCACAACCTGATGATGGGCGAATGCACCAACGGTGCGAAGTATCAGCCCAATTTTGTGACTGAAGCACAATCAAAAAAAACCAAACAACACATTCGCTATTTCTACAGTGCGGAGCTTTCACGCATTGCACTGGAGCGTTGCAAAACCGCACGCGAAGCGGTAAAACTCATGGGCAAGCTCATAGATACCTATGGCTATTTCTCCACAGGCGAAACACTGCTCGTGGGCGATGAGGACGAGGCCTGGGTTTTTGAAATGTGCGCCCTGCCTGATGAGAAATACCACAGTGCATGGGTAGCACAGCGGGTGCCCGATGGCGACATGTTCGTAGCCGCCAATGAATTTCGCATTCGCAACCTGGTGCTGAACGACCCTGACAATTTTCAATTCTCACCATTGCTTTTGCCCGGAGTAATAAAAATAGGTTGGGCGCCACCAGGCACCACCAGCGTGGATTGGCTCAAGACAGTGAGCAATGGTGAGTACAATCATCCATACTATTCGCTGCGCAGAGTGTGGCGTGTAATGGACAGAGTAAATCCTGATATGTGCCTTAGCCCGTGGGCTGCGGATGGATATACCACACAATATCCATTTTCGATAAAGCCAAAAAACAAGCTGAAGCAGACTGATGTGTTTGCCTTGTATCGCGACCATTACGAAGGCACACAATTCGACCTGACCAAAGGTGTTGCGGCCGGCCCTTATGGTAATCCGAATCGCTACTTCGGTACCTATGATGGCAATCAGAATAATGTGACTGTTGGCCAGAAGCCATATGGCGCCTGGGAAAGACCACTCTCGGTGTATTATCAGGGCTATACTTATGTAGCACAAACACAAAAGAACAGCAAAGATTTGCTGAAAGGCATCGTGTGGTTTGGTCCTGATGTTTCGTACACCACATGCTTTGCGCCTTTTCCCTCCACCATCTTGAATTTGCCGGAGAGCTATCAGACAGGCAGTCCGCAAACTTTCGACCGGGCCATAGCCTGGTGGGCGTTCGACTTTGTGGCTAACTGGGCAAGGCTGAATTTCCAGCGCATGACACAGGTGGACATATTGCCGCTGCAACGCGAGTTAGAAGCAATGCAGTTGCAAGTGGTAGAGCAATGGAAAAAACAATTTGACAAAGCAGGCAAACAAAATGAAGAGCAACTCACCAAACTGTGTATAGCCAATGCGCAGTCAGTAGTAAAGCGCTGGTGGTCTTTGGCTGACATGCTCATAGCAAAATACAGTGACGGATACCTGAACAATCCCGGAACTGATGGCGTTGTTTCTATTGGTTATCCTGCTGACTGGCTTGGCAAGACTGATTATTCTGATGGCCCGGTCAGCTATGACATGAAAATGAAAAAGGGCATGTTGGCATATTTGTGAAATCAACAAAACATGTCTCACACAATTTGGCCAACACCAGATTCATTGCCGTTGTCACAATAATTTTTGCATCGTTGCAGTTGTAATGCAGCTATGAAAATAGAAAGAAGGATGAAAACCGCGCTTCTGCTGAGTATGCTTGTGTGCTGTGCCATGCGCACAGGTGCCATGAATTTGAAAGCAGAAGAAGACACCCTGGCACTGCATTACAGAGCCATAGCATCAGCAAGTGTTGATAGCATACGCATACAGCATAGCGAAATGATGCGTCACCGCTTCATCAGCTTGTTTGATGAAGCGGCCACATTCCAGCACGCATTTACATCATTGCGTTTTTGCACGCTCACCAGCAGCGATGGTCGCATCCGCCTGTTCAACTGGAATGTTCCCCTGACCGATGGCACGCACAAGTATGTGTGTTTTGTGCTGGTGTGGGACGAAAAAGAAAAGAACTACTGGTGGACCGAATTGACAGAGCCAAAACGCGAGGCAGAAAAAATTGAAACCAAATTTTTAACTGAAGACAAATGGCTTGGAGCTTTGTATTACGAAGTGATACCTGTAGCAAAAAAAGGTAGCGATACATACACCTTGCTTGGTTGGGATGGCAAGGACAAACTCACACAGCGGAAAATTGTAGATGCCATAACCATCACTGGAAAAAAGATTCGCATTGGTGCATCCATATTCAAAACTGCTGACGGCAATCGCAAACGCATGCTCTTCGAATACAGCGATGAGGTGAGCAGTTCGGTGAGGTATCATGCAAAGAAAAACTGCATCGTGATAGACCACCTGTCGCCAAAGAGCGATGCAATGGTTGGCATCTATGCAGACTACGGCCCTGATGGCAGCTACGATGCCCTCACCTTGGTGAAAGGCAAGTGGGAAATAATTGAAAACATAGATGTAAGTCAGTTTGCTGAGGGCAACGACAAACCCTTCATAGATCCGCGCAAGGGCAGGAGGAGAAAGTGATACCTGTTCGACTTGGCGTTCACTAAAAAATAATCCAATCGGTGAACAAGATGAGTGACAATCTCAAATAGCTCAGGATTTCATCTTACATTGTTGTGTCAAGTCTTTAGTTGGACAGAATCTGCTCAACTCAACTCCATACGATCCAAAAACAACCTATGAAACTACTCCTTCACCCATTTCACGGATCTCTCCCATCCCACACCTCCAAGGTAAAGCGCATATACACCAACAGAGAGTTGCTCTATGTTCAGTTGGCTTTGTGGCGAACAGGTTAGCACTGTTCTACCTGTAACATCAAATATTTTCAAAAAAGTAGCATCGGTTGGCAGATTTTGGATGGTCAATGTGGCGGTCGCTGGGTTAGGCGAAATGGTAATTGCGTTGATGTCATTACCCGGAATGTTGTCAGGATTCATATAAAGCTCATTGCTTGTGGCTGAACAGCCATTGTCATCGAAACCAATGCATGAATAATCGCCCGCTCCATTGTCAATAGTAGAAATGGTATTAAAGATTTCACCATCTACAAGCTCACCATCAATAAACCATTGATAGCTCAAGAAACCAACTGTAGCTGCACAAACACCACCACTATAACTAATACTGATATTGCTAACTGAATAGTTACTGAGTACCATTGCTGCCACGCTGTCACAGCCCGCAACGTTCGTCAGGCTGTCTAAGTACATACCCGGAACGCTTACGTAATTGTCACCAAACAATGTGCTGTCAGTTGGACAAATTATGGCTTCTGAGTAAGCATAAGTAATAGGACAATCAACAACCGAATTCTCAAACCAAAGGATATCACCAAAGAGAAAACTGGTGCTGAACATATCAAGGTCGGTATCGTTGTCAAAGTCAACAGTCAGTACTTCCACAGCACCAACTGTTGTGCTTAATGTTTCGGCAACTGTATAGTTTTCATCACCATCATTGTTAAACATCATTAAAATTTGGTCATCGGTGGCAATAGCAACAATGTCCTTATCACCATCCATATCAAAGTCCGCAATGGCAAAGTCGCTGGGGCGATCTATAGTGGAACTGATGACACTGATTGTAAAAGTAAAATTGTCATTCTCTATCCACCAGAGTTTGTCCTGCTCAGGGTCACACAGCACAAAGTCTATATCGCCATCATCATCCAAATCGTTGGCAGCAAACTGCGGCCTGAAACCATTTGCATACATCGTG
Source organism: Flavobacteriales bacterium (assembly GCA_046155615.1). Taxonomy (GTDB): domain Bacteria; phylum Bacteroidota; class Bacteroidia; order Flavobacteriales_D; family Sanyastnellaceae; genus JANNVZ01. The sequence goes on from JBJXFP010000083.1 coordinate 47,532, forward strand.
AAGTTATCTGTCAACTCAGTATTGAAGTCAGCAATGTCAAGATCCGTAAATGATGCACCGTTGTTTCGCAAATAGCGCAGGTGCTGATCGTAATTGAGGTATGGAATGTCTTTGTCACCATCACCATCGATGTCAATCACATCAAAATACTCATAGCCACCGGTAATAGTGCTCGCTGTATAGTTATTGCCATTCGCCTCGTAGCGTTTCATATCGCCAGTGCAATAGAGGATATCATGGTTATTATCATTATCTAAATATCCCACCCAGAAGTTGTAGCCATATTCATCATTCTGCACATTGGATATGGTAAAGGAGTTGCCGTTGTTGATAGCCCAATTCAGTTCCCAATCACTCATGTACAGATAGTCCATATCACCATCGCTTTCCTTGTCAAATGGAATCATCTGTTCTATATCGCCCGTCAAGTCGGGTACTGTTACACCTACTTTCTCAGATTTCTGCATAAGGCCATTGAAGAATTGTGGAGTAAAATTCAACTCGTAGTTGCCGCCATATTTCCCGAACAGATCCATTATGCCATCGTTGTTGCCATCCATCACATGTAAGTCTCTGGCTCCTTTGCTGAAGTTGGTATGCCAGAGCTCGTAATCATTTCCGTTTTTCTCAAAGAAATCAAACTGACTTCCAAACTGTGTGCGCATCATTAGTTCCTTTTGCCCGTCATTGTTTATGTCAACAAAATCACGCACAGGCAGCCATGAAGTAAGCAGGTTTTGATTGGTATACGTGCCATTGGTATTTCTGCGCAGCAGCGAGGTCTCACTATTGAAGCTATAGAGTATGTCCTCATCTCCATCATTGTCATAATCCGTCATTGGTCCGAAAGTCACATATGAGTTTACGGGTAAAGTTCCTGAGTCAGTAAAGTTGAAGTTGCCATTGTTGCGCATAATGATGGTGTTCTCTCCAAGTGTCTGATGCGCTACTGCGAAGTCAATTTTCTCATCACCCATAAAATCACCTACTATGGCTTCGCCCTCGGTGTCAACATGTATGAAGTCGTGCTCAAGAAAATTCATGTCACCCAGATTTTCGCAAACTCCAAGAACATAGTCCTCAGTGTCAAAATCCCACTTGGTGTATGCAAAATCTGGCAGGTCATCGTCATTGAAATGCTCAACTCCATAAAGCCTTATGGGTTGCGTATCAAACTCTATCCAACTCCACTCAAAGGTTGTCTCATCTATATTCTCCAACAGCTCTAAGATGTTCCCATTCTCCCAGTGGTCTACTATGATGTCGAGGTCGCCATCCACATCCATGTCTTCTATGGCGATATTCCTGATGAGGTTGTCGTAACCTACATAAATCAATGGAAGGACTTCGTAGTTGAAATTGCCATCGTTACGGTAGTAGTAGATAAAACTATTGCCCCACATGTCTGCAGCTTGCAGGAGGAAATCATCAAAGCCGTCTTGATTGATGTCAGCAGCGTGCACAAAGGTGGCGGTGTATAAAGTGTCTGTTAGTTCAATTACCTCGGGCATTTCAAATGCGTTGTTTTTGAAGAGCATTAGCTCCGGTCTGAACTGCATTGCTACAATGACATCTTTCCAACCATCACCATCGTAGTCAATTACTGTTGCATCACCATCACCGCTATCGCCATTGGAGTACTGCAGGTAGTGCTTTTCCCATTGTGCATGCAGCACTGCTGCACACATGCAGCACATTAGTAATAAAGATAATTTTTTCATCAGACTTCTTTTACAAGACAATGTTACGGCAGTGGATATCTGATGCCGCTATGAGATTATTCGGTTCATTGTAGTTGAATCAGCTAATCTCCACATAATCCAAATCGTTTGAAAAAGATTCTTTGAGATGGCGCAATGCAATGAAGGAGATGATCATACACACCGCACCAATTACCAATGCCGCATAGATGTTGCCCATGGAAGGCTCCAGCGCCTTGAATGAAAGTATGATGGGAATGACAGCACCGCGCACAAAGTTTGGAGTAGTGCTTGCAACTGTTGCGCGAATGTTGGTGCCAAATTGCTCCGCAGCCATGGTAACAAACAATGCCCAGTAGCCCGTGGCACACCCAATGGCAAAGCACATGAAATAAAACATGTTTTCACTCAGGCCATGCGCAAACAAAAAGATGAGTGTTACAACAATAGTTGCAATAAAGTAGGTGAATACAATCTTCTTTCTCGATTTGAAAATCTGGCTGAGAATGCCGCTGAGAAGGTCGCCTGCACTAAGACCCACATAGGCAAACATGATGCAATAACTTACATCCAGACCATCTGAAACCACTCCGGTAGTTTGCGCAAATTGTTTGGAAAACTTGATGAGTATACCAATGCAAAACCACACGGGCAATCCGATGGCGATACATGCGAGGTATTTTTTGAAGCGCTGCGCATTGTTGAAGAGCATGAAAAAATTTCCCTTCTGTACCCCGGCATTTTTTTTTATATGGTCGAACATGCCGCTTTCGAATGTTCCCATACGCAGCAGCAGCAGCACAAGGCCAAGCACACCACCTATCACATACATAGTTTGCCAGTTGGCAAGGCCAAACCACTGCAATTCCGCCTTGTTTATCATCACAGCGGCTACCGCGCCAAGAGCGCCCATGGTTACCACCAGCATGGTTCCGTAGCCACGCTTTTCACGGTGCATTATTTCGCTCACCAACGTGATGGCCGCACCTAATTCGCCTGCCAAACCGAAGCCTGCTATAAAACGGACAATGGTGTATTGCGTCATGTCCACCACAAATGCGTTGGTAATGTTGGCAAGGGAATAAAGCAGAATGGAACCAAACAAAATGCTCTTGCGCCCAACCTTGTCGCCAATAATTCCCCATGCGATGCCACCTACCAGCATACCCCCCATCTGCCACAGAAAAAGCGAATAGTCCAGGGTGTCCACCATTGCTTGGTCAGTAATGCCAAGCCCTGCGAGACTTTGCTTGCTGATAATGTTGAACAGTTGTAAATCGAAAATGTCAACGAAATAGCCCAGCGAGGCCACGATTACGGTGAGGGAGATGGCGTTTTTCTGACTCAAGTGCTTTACTGGTTGATTTGGGGATTTGTGATTTCACTTCGTGTTCAGCCCATCACCGCAGTCGCGGTTCTTCCAATGTTCAATCTTATCTGCAAGCACACTTGATAGTTTGTAATACGACTCATGTGTCCACCCTGCTATGTGTGGCGTGAGTATCACATTGTCTGCAAACATCAGGTAATGCAGGTCCAATGGTATTTCTGAAAAATCAGGTCCTTCGAGAGATGCTTTTTCGTATTCAAGCACATCTATGCAGGCGCCAAGCAGTTTATCATCTAACAGTGCCTCGAATATTGCACTTGTATTCACATTCCTTCCGCGTGAAGTGTTGATGAAATAGAATGGCTTTCTGAACTTTGAAATGAACTCATAATTCACATAGAACTCCGTTTCAGCATTCAATGGAAGGTGAATGGAAACAATGTCGGCCTGTTCAAAAATCTCTTGTAGCGAAACTTCCTTCACATAGTCATTGCCAAAACCTGATTTGTATTTGTCATGCGCAATGATTTTGCAACCAAAGCCTATTAGTTTTTCTGCAAGCCCACTGCCCATCACACCATAGCCGATGATGGCAAATGTTTTTTCCCTGAGTTCTATGCCACGGTTTTCTTCTCTTCGCCACAGGCCTTCGCGCACTTCATTGTCAGCTTGCCTTAACCGATTGAAAAGTGTAAGCAACATACCGATGACATGTTCACCCACAGCATCGCGGTTGCCCTCTGGCGAGTTGAAGATTGCAATACCTTTTGACTCAATGTATGGCACATCCATGTTTTCCAAACCCGATCCGCTGCGTGCAATGAATTTCAAATTTGGGAATGCATCGATGAATGTTTTATCTAATGTGATGCGTGAGCGGATGACTATGCCGCAATACTCAGCTCCATCGTTCATCAATTCTTCTTGTGTTGCATTGTATCGCAGTTCACATGCAAAACCCAATGTTTCCATACGCTGCTGCAATACAGCGTGTACACAATCTATGAAGAGGATTTTTTTTTGTGCCATAGAAATTAGAACAATGCAAGAGTTACTTCACCCATATGCGCAGCAATGAAATGCCCCACTGCGAAGTAGATAATCAATCCAAAGATGTCGTTCAATGTGGTAACGAAAGGACCAGTTGCAAGTGCCGGGTCAATCTTGAAGCGATTCAATGTCATGGGTATCCAGGTGCCAAAGAAGCTGGCAAAAATGATGACTGCAAAAAGCGCAATACTCACCGTAATGCATAGTGAGAGTTCGATATGAAACAGCAAACTGATGAGCATCAACACTGATGAACACACTAATCCGTTCAGGATTCCTACACCCAATTCTTTCGCGAGTTTTTGCCAGAGCGTTTCGTCCAGCACACTTTGATTGGCCAATGCCTTTACCACAAGTGCTGCACTTTGCACACCCACATTGCCACCCATCGCAGCAATCAGTGGCATGAAGAGGGCCATTTTTACATTCTGACTTATGTCAAAAAAACCGATGATATTGGCCGATATAACTCCGCCCGCCATACCAATGAGTAGCCATGGAAGCCTTGCACGGGTGAGTGTCCAGATGCTGTCTCCATATTCCACATCTTCACTTATACCACTGGCCATCTGGTAGTCTTTGTCGGCCTCTTCTTTTATTACGTCCACCACATCGTCTATGGTGATGCGGCCAACAAGTGCATTGTTTTCATTCACCACTGGTATCACTACCATGTCGTATTTCTCCATCATGTTGGCTACTTCCTCGGCAGATGTGTACACAGTTACACTTCGCACTTTGGTTTGCTGATAGAGTTCGCGCACGGTGCTGCGCATGCTGCTGCTGGCCAGTACCAATGTTTTCATGCTGAGCGTACCCAGCAATGTGTCTTTGTCATCCACCACATAGATGCTGTAGATGTGCTCCATGTCTTCGGCTTGCTTGCGCATTTCGCGTATGGCCTGTGCCACTGTCCAGTTCTGGTTTACCATCACCATCTCAGTTCCCATCAGTGCGCCCGCAGTGCCTTCTTCATAGGTCAGCAGGTCTATGATGTCGCTGGCCTGCTCCTCATCTTCAAGCAGCGCTATTACTTCTTCCTGTTTTTTTTCAGGCAATTCAGCAAGCACGTCAGCTGCATCGTCAGAGTCTATGTTTTCAATAAGCTCTTCGGCAATCTCGCGGCTGGTAAGGCTTGATAGAAGTGTTTCGCGAACGTCTTCGTCTAATTCGAGCATCACTTCCGCAGCGCGCTCTTCGTCTAAAAGCCTGTAGATGTAAACCGCCTCATCGTGCCGCAGTTCGTTCAGAAGTTCTGCCACGTCAGCCTGGTGGGCATCAGTTATGGCATCAGTTATGGCATTGTCATTCCCGTCTGCAATCCACTGACGCAGTTCTGCAAGTAGCTCTTTATTGAGTACAAATTGCATAAGGAACTATCCATTTCTGAAGTAAGAATTTTTTTTTGAGTGGCGCGAATGTAGGCTTGCCTACTGGGAATCAAGGCAAGTTTTTCTTCTGTCAAAAAAAACTATTTATCAGATGTTCACTTTCGCTTCAGTATTCGATTATCCCAAATTGATCAATAGAAAGCTCTGCAAGAGTCGCACTATTGATTTAGTTGGTGTTATCCCGATTGTGCAGCCTGTTTTTCATTGCTTGAAAAGCAATGAAATACAGATGCTTAATCGATTACTCATATCTAATGAGTAAATTGGGATTATGCTATGTGAAGAGTGAAAGTGTTGGGGTCATTTCCAATCAATATATCCGAATCCTGTGCACGATGTCATCAATCTATCCAGCGATAATGCAGCGTTGCACAACATCTGTGTGATGAATGAATTTGGACAAGTAGTTCTTTCATATAGTAACTTGAATGATGTTGCCATCACTTTCGGATTGGACTATCTGAGTGCCGGAGTTTATCTGATAAGGATTGAGTTGATCGATGGAACCATGGAAGTGCAACGTTTCATCAAACAATAATTCATTCAAAAGAATTGAAAAGCCCTTTCGAATTTTTCGGAGGGGCTTTTGATTTTGCATTCATTTGTTGCATGAACATTTTCGAATTTGAAGGTTACAAACCTGTGGTGCATGAGTCAGCTTTCATTCATCCCAATGCCACGGTTTTGGGTAATGTAATTGTTGGCAGAGATGTTTACATAGGGCCGGGTTGTGCATTGCGTGGCGACTTTGGCCAAATAGTAATACACGATGGCTGCAATGTGCAGGAGAACTGCACAGTTCATATGTTTCCGGGAGTGACAGTGGTATTGTATGATGGCGCGCACATTGGCCATGGCGCTATTATACATGGCGCTTCCATTGGCCGCGATTGTTTGGTAGGAATGAATGCTGTCATAATGGATAGAGTAATAGTGGAAGATGAGTGCATTGTGGGAGCACTCACCTTTATCTCAGCAGATAGTGTGATTCCAAAACGGAGTGTTGTAGTTGGCAATCCGCATAAGATTGTAAAGCAGGTAAGTGACCAGATGTTGGAGTGGAAAAAAGAAGGAACAAAGATTTACCAGCAATTGCCCGCAAGAATGTTTGCCGGAATGAGGCCATGTGAACCACTACGCGAAATACCTCCGGGACTGGAAGTACAGAGTGGCAGCTACAATACATGGACTGAAAGGAAGAAATAGTTGGGCAGGTGAATGGTTATATAGAGTGCGGTGTTGATATAAACCTTTGGCATGATACTCAGCCAGGCGGTGACTCCTATAAACTGCACACCCTAAAGTGTATATTGGTTCAGCGGGTACTTTCAAATAAATCACTTGTGCAAAAAAGCAGTATTCAATTCGTAACTAAACAACTGTGCAGGGTTTGCTGCGTTGTGGTATCACTGCTTTGCGACTTGCACAAGGGCAATTTTCTGGTAGCACAATCGGATTCGGTTGGCGTGTTCATTCAGCGTGATGAACATTCGCCATTCACCGGCCCCAATACTTATATGTGGGTTGATGTAAAGAATATTATCACATCAACACAAATTGGATTGGGTGAATTGCTGAAGGTGCACACCAACAATGGCTATGCAGATCAACCATTCTACTACGGTAAAGACCAGTTTGCAATTACACCCATTGAGGAAGGCGAGGTAACAGTGTTTGCCATACAAAAAGTAAAAGTTGGAGACCACTGGGACACGATTACCACAGTGAATTATTTCACTGCGGTGCCGCAGCCGGAATTGAGGTTGATGATACTCAATGATAGCATTCGCATGAATGGTTCATTGGAGTTTTATCTTGCTGACAAATATGAATTCACCCAAGCTGATCTGCGATATGTTATTTCGGGTGAGTATCGGCCAATGGTATATGATGAGCGCAATGAAATGATTGGTCGCTTGCCTGCTTCAAAAGGCACCAAACTCAGATTCAATCCGTCTGATTTGACTTTTGTGATTGAAAAGGGATACCGTATCATATTTCAGGTGCTGGTACGCGATCTTCAAACCGACTTGTTGTTTCCGGCTGATGAGTGGGTGCACATAGTAGAGTAAGATCATGTGCGCAATGTGGCACCTAATTTTTCTTCCAGTGCCTTTTGAATTCGACTCATGACAATTTCTACTTGCTGGTCGTTCATAGTTTTGCCGGAGTCTTGCATTACGAAACTGATAGCGTAGGATTTCTTTCCCTCATCTAGATTTTTGCCTTCATACACATCAAATAGATTCACCTGACGCAACAGTTTTTTTTCTATTTCGAAGGCTGCTTTTTCAATGTCGGCAAAGCGTACCTGCTTCTGAAGTAGTAGTGAAAGGTCGCGCCTCACGGCAGGATATTTATCAGGTTCGCGATATTGTTTGTGCCCGGCAGGTAAGACTTTCAGCAGGTTTTCCCAATACAGTTCAGCATACCACACGGTTTGTTTCAGGTCGAAATTTTTGAGCAATGTCGCATTCACATTTCCAAGCTGTGCCACTACTTGTTTGTTGCAAGTGCAGGCTATGCATTCATGCATTTGATTGGATTCTGAACTTTCGAATTTGTAATTAGTAATGTGCAGACAATTCAGCACTTGTTCCAAGGCAGACTTCAAATCACTGAATGATGATTCGCTTTGTGTGTTGTTCCAGGATTCAGGTTTCGCACGGCCAGTAATGAAGATGGACAAGTGTTTCTCCTCTGTGTATTTTCCTTCTGCTTTGCTGTACACTTTACCGAATTCATAAGCACGCATGTCAGTGTTTCGGTAGTTATGATTCAAAGCCAATGCTTCAAGTCCTGTGTAGAGCATGCTGTTGCGCATCACACCAAGGTCGCTACTCAGCGGATTTAATATTCCCACTGTTGCACCAGCGGAGGCATTGGCGGGCAGCTCAGCGTATTTGGTTTTTACCAGACTCAGGCCCATCATTTCATGAAAACCGTTTGCACTGAGAGCGTCCGATACAATGTTTTGCAATTTTTCTTCATCAGGCATGGGGCTACGCGACATAGATGAATGCATGCGCGCAGGAATCTCTACATTGTTGTACCCATATATGCGAAGCACTTCTTCCACCACATCGGCTTCGCGCAGTACATCACTTCGGTATTGTGGAATTGCCAATTGCATTTCAGTTTCGTTTTCTGCGATTACAGATATATCAAGGTCGTTCAGAATAGATTTTACTTTCTCTTTACTTAGTTCTTTTCCAATAAGAGATGTAGTTCTTTCCCAATTGTATGTAACAGCATTAGAGTGTTTCTTAGCCGGATAAATGTCTTCCAATCGGCCAATCACTTGGGCACCTGCAATCTCCTGCATGAGGAGAACTGCACGCTTCAACGCATAGTCACACATGTTGATGTCTGCACCTCGTTCGAAGCGGAACGAGGCATCTGTTTTTAGTCCATGCTTTTTCGATGTTTTGCGCACATACACAGGATTGAAGTTTGCACTTTCCAAAAAGATGGTGGTGGTATTCTCATCCACACCACTATTCAATCCACCGAGCACACCTGCAAGGCACAAGGCATTTTGTGTATCACAAATCAAGAGGTCAGTGGGTGCGAGTGTTCTTTCCACGCCATCAAGAGTTACAATCTTTTCGCCATCAGTGGCTGTGCGCACTACGATGGTCTTATCAGAAATATTTCTTGCATCGAAGGCATGAAGGGGTTGGCCTGTTTCATGCTGAACAAAGTTTGTAATGTCCACGATGTTGTTAATGGGTCTTAGGCCAATAGCTGTAAGCCTTTCCTGTAGCCACTTTGGTGAAGCCTGCACATGCACATGCTCCAGCGCAATTCCACAATAGCGGGCACATCCATCATTACTTTCGATATGCACTCGAATTGGATTTTCTTTTTCATTTTCTGTGAATTCAGTTATCGAGGGCAGTGTCGCTTGCACATGCTCATTCACTATGCCTTCCATATTGTGAAGTGCGGCAGCGAGGTCGCGCGCCACGCCATAGTGCGAGAATGCATCTGTACGGTTTGGTGTAAGTCCAATCTCCAGCGTATAGTCATCTGTCAGCCTCAGATATTCTGCTGCGGTCATGCCGATTTGTGCGTTTGCATCAAGCACCATGATACCTGCGTGGCTTGTGCCCAGCCCAAGTTCATCTTCAGCGCATATCATTCCATGCGATTCCTGTCCACGTATTTTTCCTTTTTTGATTGTGAGTGAATCGCCACCTTTAGGATAAAGCACAGTACCCACAGTGGCTACCAGCACCTTTTGGCCTTCAGCTATGTTGGGCGCACCACATACTATCTGCAGATTTTCACCTTTTGCAATTTCCACTTTGGTAAGGCTCAGCCTGTCCGCATCAGGGTGTCTGTTGGATTCCAATACATGGCCTACAACCACGCCCTTCAGGCTGCCTTTTATGGCTTCAGCTTTTTCTATGCCTTCTACTTCCAGACCTATGGCTGTGAGCACTTCAGCTATCTGGTACACGTCTTTTGATGTGTTTATATATTGCTTAAGCCAGTTGTAACTTATTGTCATAGGTGTATGAAGTGAAAATATATGTTAGAAGTGCGCGAATGTAAACGGCTGTAGGCAGCCGTTCTTTATTCTTGATTTGGACTTTGAAGAAGGCGCAACGTCATGCAGCGCTCAGTTTGCAGGGTGTTGATTGCATAGCACAATAGTGTTCGTTTCGAGTCCTGTCAATATGTGACGGGGCTTTTAGTTTGCAATTGAAAACAGCGAGAGCACAACGATGCATGACCACCTTGAAAGCGATTTAGAGTATCAGGAATTGTGTGCCGGTAGTTTGGATAGGCAAAACTTGAAAAGTAAATGACCAATAAAGCCACAGATTGATCCGAATAATAATCCTCCAAGTACATCACCAGGATAATGTACACCTAAGTAAATGCGACTGTATGCAACAAGCATGTACCAGAGCAATAATGCTGAAAGAATCTGCCACCTTATGGGACGCATAGCGAGAATGAAGAAGACCATTGCTGCGGCACAGTTGGCTGCATGGCTGCTTATGAAGCCATACAATCCACCTATGTAATTGTTTCCGTTTTCATCTTTCACAAGGTGTATGAAGGCAGCCAGATCGGGTTCGCGACTTGGGCGAAGGCGCATGAAAGTTTCTTTAAAAAGCACAACAGAAAATCGGTCGCTGAGAAAAACTGCAATTGCCACACAAAAAACGGCTGCTACAAATTGCCCCAACGAGGTACGCCTATAGAGCATGTATAGCAGCCATGCATAGAACGGAAACCATGGCCAGGTTTTGCTCGCATACCACATACACTGGTCAAGAGCTATGCCTCCATCACCATTTAACCAGAGGAATAACTGTGTGTCTATGTGTTTTAGTTCGTCAAGCAAATTCAGTAGAGAATAGGACGGTTTAATTATAAATATCATCCACCAAAGCTTGCCAATTCGCCATTATCTGCTTGCGTTTTAGCTTTAGAGTGGGTGTTATCTCACCATCTTGTATAGAAAAGGTGCGTGGTAATAGTCTGAATGCTTTCACCTGCTCCCAGCTTCCGAAGCGGGCATTGATGCGTTCAATATCTTTAGCTATCAGAGCTTCTACCTTTTCATGGCGAATTAGTTCTGCATCATTCTCTGAGTTTATTCCCTGATCCTTCGCCCATTGTTTTAGCAGAGTGAATTCAGGAGCTATCAGTGCGGCTGGAAATTTCTGCCCATCACCTATTACAATGAGTTGTTCTATGTATAGGCTTTCTTTCATTGCATTTTCGAGCAATTGTGGAGATACATACTTGCCACCCGAAGTTTTGAAGAGTTCTTTTTTGCGATCGGTAATTCGCAGAAAACCATCTGTTATCTCACCTATGTCTCCAGTGTGAAACCATCCATCTTTCAGCACTTCATCGGTTTTCTCTTTGTCTTTGAAGTAGCCAAGCATCACATTAGGGCCTTTGCAAAGTATCTCGCCATCTTCAGCTATTCTCACCTCTACATTGCGTATGGGTTTACCCACCGTGCCTAATCTGAACATGCCGGGTTGTCTGAAAGTGTTCACGGTAATAACGGGACTGGTTTCAGTAAGTCCGTAGCCTTCCTTTACATAAATACCGGCTCCGCAAAAGAATGCGGCAAGTCGTGGTTGCAGCGCAGCACTTCCGCTTGCTACACCACGTATTTCTTCCAGTCCGAGTGCGGTCTTCACTTTCGAAAACACAAGCTTGCGTGCAAGGCTAAGTTTTTTCTCGTACCACCATCCGTTGGCACCATCGGGCTGCCATTGCAGGGCCAGTGCGTGCGCCCACTTGAAAATAATTTTTTTGATGCCTGTGTTGGCCATGCCTTTAGCGAAGATGCCGTCATAAAATTTTTCGAACAGGCGAGGTACACCAGTAAATATGTGAGGGCGAGCTACTGCTAAATCATCCTTCACCTTGTCCATACCAGTGAGGTAGATGTGCACACCATTTTGCATATACAGATAGTGCAACATGCGCTCGTATATGTGGCAGCACGGCAAGAAGCTGAGTGCACGGCTCTTGCCTTTTTCCAATGGTGGCAGGCGCTCCTCACAGTCGCGTGCATTGCTTGCAATGTTTTTATGGGTAAGCATCACGCCTTTTGGCAATCCGGTGGTGCCTGATGTGTAGATGATTGTAGCCAGATCATCTTCCTTTACCGTGTCAGCCAGCGACTTCACATCCTGCTGATTTTTTTGTTCTGCCAGTTTGAACAGCTCTTCCCAGTGGCTGGCGCCATCAGTTTTTTCGAAGGTGAATACCTGTTTCAGCAACGGCACTTCGTCTTTTATGGAATTTACTTTCGATAGCAAATCTTTATCGCTAACGAAGCAGAGTTTCGCTTCAGAATGATTGAGAATGTATTTGTAGTCAGCCGGAGTCATGGTTGGATAGATGGGTACATCAATGGCTCCGATTTGCAGTATGCCATTGTCCATCATGTTCCACTCCGCTCTGTTGCCCGTGGTGATAAGCGCAATCTTGTCACCGGGTTGTATGCCCAATGCGAGCAAGCCACGGCTTACCCAATTCATTTTTTCTACAAATTCATGTGTGCTGTATCCACGCCATTGGCCAGCAAGCTGCGATTCCATCATCACCGGTAGTGGGTGGTGCTCGAGTTGGTAGTACGGAAAATCGAAAAGTCTTTTTGGTTCGTTCATGATTTGGTCAAGGTTGAATTGGTGCTAATGTAAAAGACATTAAGAGCTGAACAGATCGTCATCATCTATAAAGAAGTCATCCATCTGCCTTCTTTCTTTTTTGGTAGGTCTTCCGGTGCCTCGTGGTCTGTCGTGTATGAGTCGTAGTTTCAATAGCTCCAGTTTTTCTTTCTCTTCTTTGCTGGTAATGTCAGTGGCAAACGTGGCTACAAGTTTTGCTCCTACCCTGCTTGTTGGTAATGCTACCACCTGCCAGGCAAAATGAATTGGTCCCTTGCGCACTTTTATTTCGTCCAGCAGTTTTACGTCTCTGCTTGCCTTTATCAGTTCATTGTTTACCCACACTTTTTCAGCTTTGCAGTTGTCGGCTGCCAGTGTTCTGGTTTTGAAGACTCTTATACACCAAAGAAATTTGTCAATGCGCATACTGAAATAATGGACAGCGAAGTTATGTTGATGAAATTTAGTAGGGTAAGTTTCTTAGTTTTTTGACCAACCTATTTTCACCACATGAACAGACGGAAATTTTTGCAACAGTCTGCTTTGAGCAGTGCAGGAACACTTCTGTTGCCCTTTCTCTTTGCTGCATGCAAGAAGGCAAATTTGTTCGAGGAGAAAAAATATGAAGGCAAGGTGATGGTGATTGGTGCGGGTGCTTCAGGTTTGTATTCTGCATATTTATTACACCACTATGGTGTGGATGTGCAAGTACTTGAGGCAGCAGACAAGATAGGTGGTCGTGTGAGGCCACTGCAGAATTTTGCCGATTTTACCATTGAACTTGGTGCCGAGGAAGTGCATGGCGAGCGCTCACTGTGGCATGACATGATACTTGCTTCGGGTGCATCTTTTATAGAAGAAGACCTTAATGATTTGTTCTACTTCAATGGTGCATTAAAGACAAAAGAAGAAGGGGAGCAGAATACATTTTTCAACCAGATGAATGAGCTGATAGCCACCCTGCCTGATTATGCAGGCAATGACATCAGTGCTGCTGCATGGGCTAATGGCAACGGGCTAAGTGACAACATCATGCACCTATTCAATGCTGCGATGGGCAATGAGCAGGGCACCACTGACACACGTGTGGGCATGATCGGTCTGAGAGATGCTGATAATAGATGGACTGCGGGCAACGAAAACCTGATGGTGAAAAACAGTCACCTGCTGTCTGTTATGGAAACCACATTTTCCGGCATACTAAATAAGGTACAACTCAACACTGTAGTAACTCAGATAGATTATACAGCCTCGCGCATACAGATACAGGACAGCAATGGCAACATGTATGAAGCAGACAAGGTAATTGTAACCATACCACTGCCTGTGTTGAAGAGCGGTGCTGTCAGTTTCAACCCGCCATTGGAAGAGGCGCGCATAGGAGCATGGGAAAAAATAGGCATGGACAGAGGAATGAAAATCATCATCAAATTTGATGAACGCCTTTGGCCTGAGAACACGGCAAGCATTTATGGCAGTGGCTATATACCTGAATTTAGGGCAACTGGAGCAGGCGGACGTGGCACTGATAACATACTCACCGCATTTGTATGCGGTGCAAGTGCTGATATACTCGCCACACTTTCTGAAGAGGCTTTGATTGAACAAGTGCTCTCTGAGGTGGATAATTTGTTTGAAGATGCATCAACGCATTATGTGGATCACTACATACAGGATTGGGGAGCTGAACCTTTTGCAGGTGGTGCTTATTCTTATGGCAAGCCGGGAAGTGGCAATGCACGTGAATTGATGGCTGTGCCCATTCAGGAAAAAATCTTTTTTGCAGGAGAGGCCACACACACAGGTGGTCATCATGCTACAGTGCATGGAGCCATGGAAACAGGGCTGAGGGCAGTAAACGAAATACTCAGTGGGCAATAGAAACTTTATACACGTTGTTTGTTGCTGCGGAATCCTATTGCAATCTGCGAGGTGGAACGCACAGCCTACATTGGAGTTGAAGTATGCCTATCTGCATTCCCCTCAGTTCGATTTGGTTTTTCAAACCTTCAATACTGCCCGCCCCTGGCATGAGCATAAATTGATACCACTTACACATGGCTATGGTGCCAATGTGGGGTGGAATTTTAAACTCAGCACCTTCAGGCAATTGCACGCTATACCTCAACTCGCATACATACGGTTCGGAACATTGGCTGAAAATGGCTTGCAGTCGAATGAGGCAGGCTTTCATGCAATCACCATAAGCACTTCATTCAGGTACCATCCGCGCGCTTTGCTTAAAGGGATTCAGACATGCGGCCCACTTGGGCCAAGGTGGTTTCTCACCACCACACCTGGTTTTTCATCATTTCTTCCATTTGCGCGTATGGATGATGAGCCGTGGCATACGAACGAAGACGAAACATACCGCCCTATTTCTACAGCATTTAATTTGAGCATGGGCACAGGTTATCATGTAAGTACTATATGGAAATTTATACTAACTGCCGAGGTTTCGTCCACATGGTACCCCAGCTTCCGGTTGCATGATTTTGCTGAGGCAGTTAACGGGCACAACATCACCTCATTGAATAATGAAATACAAAACCTATTTCTGTTCAATGCATCACTCCGCATCACCTATGCAAAGGGTAAAACAAACTGGTGGGACCGACCGCGTGAAGGAGACAAAAGCTGAATGAATCTGTCAAGATAAAAGTTTTTTCGAATCACTATTGAGGCGGCCTATATTCGCGCTCCCCAAAAAAAATTTAAAGGAGGTATATAACCATGTTGATTATTCCGGTAAAAGAAGGCGAAAGCATTGACAAGGCGCTGAAGAAATTCAAAAGAAAATTTGAAAAGACAGGCGTAGTAAAAGCTTTGCGTGCGCGCCAGGCGTATCAGAAAAAAAGCGTAACGAGACGCACTGAAATCAAGAAAGCTACTTACATAGCTGGCTTGAAACGCGAAGAGTTAGCGTAAACAAACGCGTGTTTACAATATTCAGGGTGAAACCGGAGTTATATCTCCGGTTTCACCCTTTTTGCTTTGGTGCAGTTACAGCCATTCTATACATACCTCTTAACAGAAAAGCGATGCTCAGCCCATACGCTGGAAGCCTATCGCAATGATTTGGAACAATTCGAAAGATTTGCTTCCACCGTTTTCGAAGCATCACACCATAAAGACATATCCCAGTCCATGGTGCGTGCCTGGTTGGCCTCACTGATTGAGCATGGTTATGCGGTAAGTTCAGTCCACCGCAAGCTCTCATCAGTCAGGGCATTGTTTCGATTTCTATTAAAGAACAATGAAGCCATCCAAAATCCGGCACGAGGCATTCCTAAACCCCGCAAACCGATAAGGCTGCCAGTATTTGTGGAGGAAAGTGCCATGAAGCACCTTTATGAGCCACGGGCAGCAGATGGAAAGTTCGCTGAGCTAAACACAACACTTATCATAAAACTTTTATATGAAACTGGCCTTAGACAAAGTGAATTGCTTGGCTTGCGCGACCAGGATATTGATGCAGATATGGCCCAGTTGAAGGTAACCGGAAAGCGCAACAAGGTGAGGCTGGTGCCGATAGGCCGACCGTTGTTGCACGACATTGTCCATTATCAGCAAGCCAGAATGGAACATTTTGAATTTTTTGAAACCTCAAGCCTCCTGATTACGGATAAAGGAAAAAAAATCACAAAATCCTTTTTGTATAAAACAGTAAGAACATACCTTTCGCAGGTAACAACAGTGAGGCGAAGAAGCCCACACGTGCTGAGACACACATTTGCAACACACATGCTGAACAACGGAGCTGACCTGAATGTGATAAAGGAAATACTTGGACACAGCAGCCTTGCAGCCACACAGGTTTACACGCACAATTCTATAGAAAAACTTAAGGGTGTACACTCCAGGTTGCACCCAAGAAATCAATAACAGTATAACCCCAAAAAAAATCGTATCATGATGCAAATTCAAGTACAGAGCATTCATTTCGATGCTGACATCAAGCTCATCAGTTTTATTGAAGAAAGAATCAAAAAGCTCAGC
Source organism: Flavobacteriales bacterium (assembly GCA_046155615.1). GTDB lineage: Bacteria > Bacteroidota > Bacteroidia > Flavobacteriales_D > Sanyastnellaceae > JANNVZ01. Next base: position 64,156 of record JBJXFP010000083.1, read on the forward strand.
CAATTTCATGACCGGATAATTCGCAGCGATGTTTTTCTGCGCATTGACAAGAGTGATGTGAATGAAAACAAGATTGCCGAAATCAAACTTTCTGTGCCTGGCAAAGACCTTTTTGCAAGCAAGCAGTGCCGCACATTCGAAGAAGCAGCAGACAATGCAGTGGAGGCATTGAGGCGACAGATAAGCAAGCACAAGGAAAAATAAATTAAGAGAATCATAATCCTTTACCGAAGGCCCGCTTTATATAGTGGGCTTTCTTTTTTTTAATTTCTTCTCGAATTTTGAATCCGCCTTCCATGCAAAAAACTATTTCAATAATCGCCTGCGTTGCACTTGCTTTAGCAGTGGTTGCGGGAGCATTTGGAGCGCACAGTCTGCGCAATCTGTTGGATGAAAAACAACTGGCCACCTGGCAGACAGCAGTGCTGTATCAATTTATACACGCACTTGGGGCGCTGCTATTGGCGAACACATCAGTTACCAGCGACAAGGCGCAAAAACTCAGGTCTGTTGCAGTTTGGCTTTTGTTGTCCGGCCTATCGCTTTTCAGCGGGTCGTTATATCTGCTTGCGGTGCGCGAACTATTGGGAATCGGAGCATCATGGCTTGGCCCCCTAACTCCGGCAGGCGGTGTCCTGTTTGTTGGAGGTTGGCTTCTTGCTGCATGGTCTTTCGTTTTGGCCAAAAGAAAAGAGCGATGAACAACTCATCGCTCTTTTCAATATTATTCTCAATCAGAAATACGGTTCAGGCATCCAATTCTTCCACTTCAATCATTTTGAATGGTACACTGATGATGGCTTCATAATCCTCGCCTGCCTCCAGCATATCCTCATCATCCTGCTCGTAATACCAATGTATTGTGACCTTGCCGGACAAACCTTCGAGTCGTTTGAATAAATCGAGCAGGCATTTGCTGCTGCTGGTGTTAAAGTATTCCAGTTGCACATGCACATTGGTTTCAGCAGCAGGCGACTTCGTGTATTGCTCTATCCAGTCTATCAGTGGTTTGTAGAACTCAAGTGAGTTTTCAGGAATGCTTCTTCCTTTCAGATCAATTTTACCTGAGGGGGAGAAGTTGATACCGGGAGTTTTCGTTGTTGACGCCAGATTGATTGCTTCCATATTTTTTTAAGCGATTGGATTATTTCCCAATTCACTCACTATGCAAGAATGAATGTTGCATTGTCCATTCTGAACTATACCCTCAGTTAAGTTTTAACAAATGAGGCGTTTATATCTTGCCCGGCTTTAATAAGCCACAGCCATTGCCTCATGTGTAGTACCGCCAATACCGAATGGTTTCATTACTGGTTCGACTCACCATATTACCACATGCTCTATCGCCATCGTGACGAACATGAGGCCGCGTTATTCCTTGGCAAATTGATGAAACACCTGCAGTTACAGCCTGGCATCAACTTATTGGATTTGGGCTGCGGTAAAGGGCGGCACAGTTTATTTCTCAATTCGATTGGATATAGGGTTACTGGAGTTGACCTTTCGAAAGAAAACATACGTCATGCGCAGGCGTTTGAGAATGAAAGTCTTCGATTCGAAATTCAGGACATGCGCGAATTGAAACTGTCTCAGAGATTCGAGTGCATACTCAATTTGTTTACAAGCTTTGGATACTTCAGTGAGGATGCCGACAACTTAAGGGTGCTGCACGAAGTAAAGAATCACCTCACTGAGGGTGGTGTTTTTGTTATAGATTACTTCAATACCAACAACATTGTAAAGCAGGGAGTGTGCAATTTCGAATGCACCATTGATGGTGTGGAGTTTTCAATCAGAAAGCATATCGAAGTGAAAAGAGTAGTGAAGGAAATAGCCATAGCAGATGGCGATAAAAAATATTACTTTGAAGAACAGGTACAATTGCTAAATGCAACTATGTTGCACGCCCTTTTGAATGAAGCCGGACTCAAACCAACCGGCACATCAGGTAGCTATCATTTAGAGCCATTTGATGCGGAACATTCGGAGAGGCTCATCATCATCGCACGCAACGTATGAATCAGGCACCAGTATTTCACGCAATCATCCTTTTTTTGAGTGCCCTCGGGGGCGCAGTACTTTTCCTTGTTACCCAAAAGCAAACAAGCAAAGGCCTGAAGTTGCTGCTCACCTTTAGTGCTGCATATTTGCTTGGGCTTACATTGCTTCATCTCTTTCCGGAGATGTTTGCCAGCGAGATAGAGCACGCAGGTTGGTATGTACTCGGTGGTTTTCTGCTACAAGTAGTTCTCGACTTTTTCTCGCATGGTATAGAGCATGGACATACCCACACCCACACACATGCGCACACTGGCACTAAGTTTCTGTACACTGTAATGGCATCACTGTGGGTCCATGCCTTTATAGAGGGTATGCCATTTGGCGGAGTGTTAGAGGGTCATGCACACCACCATTCAGGTCATGAGCATGCACATGCAGGCCATGATCACCGTGATTCATTGCTTATAGGTATTTCGTTGCACAAAGTGACAGAGGCTTTGGTGTTTACTGCATTGCTTGTGAGTGTTGGTTTGTCAAAAAAACGTGCGCTCTTCTGGCTGGTCATTTTCGCTCTTGTAGCACCGGCAGGAGCCTTTGCACACTATTATCTGGGCAATAGCGGATTGGCCAATATCTCCTCCCTCACACCAAAGGTTACAGGTGTGCTTATAGGTATTTTGCTTCATGTTTCTACAACCATACTCTTTGAAAGTGAAGAAGGACACAGATTCAATCTGGCCAAGTTTGGAAGTATTTTGCTTGGAATCGGTATGGCAGCTGCTATTGCCTGACCGCATCAATAGTCTTGTTCACTTTGTACTGTTCGTATTGTGCTCTTGGACTCCTTCTCAGGTGCGGTATAGAAGTAAATTTGGCAAAAACCATCATCAAGATGAAATTCGAAATATTAGACAAAGACAAAGTGACAGTGATAGCAACCAAAGTAGAAAAACTGGATGCCATACACGCACCTGAACTGAAAAGCGAAATTGTGTTGCTGAACAAGGAAGGCAAGAAAAACATCATCATTGACCTTAGCGAAACCCGCTATATCGACTCATCAGGCCTTAGTGCAGTGCTGGTTGCCAATCGCCTGTGTAGGGATAGCAACGGTTCGTTTGTAATGTGCGGGTTACAACCTTCAGTTCAGAAATTGATAACCATATCGCAGCTCGATCCTGTGTTGAAAATTACACCTACACAGAGTGAAGCAATAGACATGGTGTACATGGACGAGGTTGAGCGCGAACTATAATTCTCATTTCCACTTATGAAAAAAATCCTTACTTTATCTGCATTGGCAGTATTGTCCAATGTTGCAAATGCACAATGCAATCCTTTCGATTATGACTGGGGAAAAGCAGTCTTTGGCGTTTCACCCGATCCAACTCTGGGAGAAACGTTTGATGATGGCATATTAGGCCAGCAATACGATGAGGTTGTTTATGTACTTGCTCCATCTTCTGCAGGTGACATTGTGCCGGAACTTGGCGACATTCAGATAGATTCCATTTCGCTTGACAGCATTACCATATTTAATGGAATAAGTGAAGTTCAACTTTCTACCATTGGCCTGAACCTTACCTGTAACAATCTGGATGACTCACCCAATCCGTGTATTTTCTTGCCAGGCAATGCGTATTGTGGTGACATAAGTGGCCTTCCTACTGCGGCCGGCCAATTTCCTGTAAAAATTTATGTGACAGTTTACGTTTACATATTCGGCCAACAGGCCGTACCCTATCCCCTCGAAGGATATACACTCAACATAATTGATCCCAACGAAGTACATGAAACTGGATCAGATGTGGCCCATTTGATTCAGAATAATCCAAACCCAGCTGACAAGTCAACAGAAATTCCATACTATCTGAGTTCAGCCCAGAATGTCACCATGGAAATAACAGACCTTACAGGCAAAAAGGTCTTTCAGCAAGAGTTGAATGGAAAGCAAGGTGAGAATAGCGTTATGATTGACACCTCCACAATGCAAGAAGGAGTTTACTTCTACGCATTGAAATGCGCTGATAAGACTTACACAAAACGAATGATAGTGCAGCGTTAGATGCATCCATTGCATATTGAATACCGCTTCAATCTATTTGATGCGTTTTTTTTTATTTTCAATTCAGACAGTGCAGGAATTCCTGAAAGCCCCAAAGACGGGAGGTCATCAGTATTGATTCAAATTTTCTGATGTTGATGCGCACTTTGCATTTGCGCGAACTGTAAGACGATTTCTTCTTATTCATAGGATGCAGTTTTTTTGAGGGGTCAGCATAGACTGAAACGCATCCCTATAAAAATTGGTTACGAAACACCCAGTTTTGGGTAGAAGAATAGCTCAGGCAAATTCTGTCAAACAACTCTGAATACGATCTTGCCATTGCTTGCGATCGTCAACAATGAAGTTTTGAATGTCGCCATTTCTAAGTAGCAAAGTCATTCCATTTGGATTTATAAGGAGAGTTTTGAAAAGCTCCACTGTGGCAATTTCGTTCAGGTTTACCAACACTGTGTGCAATGGCTGACGTTTAGAATTGCTCGTGAAGAGCAATCGTTTGTTGGTGAGTTGAAGGCTGCCACCAATAGCAATGTAATTGTGAAAATGGCTTGCACCCTCCTCGTGGATGACTACTTCTCCGTCTGATAACATCAATTGGATTTTTTTTAAAAGGCGGACAAAAATACCCGCGTGTATTCAGTACACATTCTTTCATTTGCGCAGTATTGTAATGCTGTGCGAAAAGCCACAATTAGCAATGAAGACGAAAAACATAATAATAACTGGAGCGAGCAGCGGAATAGGAGAGGCCTCTGCGAGATTACTGGCTGCGCAAGGGCACAGGCTGCTGCTGATAGCGCGAAGAGCAGGCAAACTTCATCAATTGGCTAATGAGTTGGGTGATGTTGCATCTGTTTGTCCCGTTGACGTAACAAACTATGTGGAATTGCAAAGGGCCTTTGCTGAAGTTGTGTTGCCATGGGGCGAGGTGGATGTACTCATCAACAATGCGGGAGTTGGCTATTTCGAAAAGATTGAGAATGGCAACGTCAACCATTGGCACCAAATGATAGATGTGAATGTGAAAGGCTTGCTGCATTGTATTCATTTGTCAATGCCTCATTTGCTGAAATCGAATGGGCTGATAGTGAATGTGGGTAGTGTGGCCTCCCATCAGGTGTTTGCTAACACGGGAGTGTATTGCGCAACGAAACATGCCGTATGGGCCATAAGTGAAAGCATCCGGCTGGAGCTGGCCGGCAGGGTGCGTGTTACCACCATCAGTCCCGGCAGTGTGAATACGCCATTTATTGATAACACAACAGATACGCAGATGCTGAATCAGTATAAAGATTACTTCGCCAATGCTATGCCTGCTAAAGTTGTGGCTGAACAAATAATGCACGCTGTAGATTGTTCTCCGGAGTCTGTAATAACTGAAATAATTGTAAGACCAAACAGACAAGTGAAATAGCGCACTATTTCTTCAACAAAGCTTCAAAGTGTTTTTTGAATTTGTCCACTTTGGGCTTTACTACCATCTGGCAATAGGGCTGCTCGCCATGCAGCGCGAAGTAGTCGTTGTGATAATCTTCGGCAGCATAAAATTTTTGAAATGCGGTAATTTCAGTTACCACAGGATCGGGCCAGTTGCCACTTTCATTGGCAGCTTTTATAGCCAGTTCAGCCAATGCCTTTTGCGAATTATCGTGGTAGTAGATTACTGATCTGTATTGTGTACCTTCATCATTGCCCTGCCTGTTTAGCGTAGTAGGATCATGCACATCGAAGAGTACTTCGAGCAATTGTGCATAGGTAATTACACGCGGGTCGAAGGTTATCTGACATACTTCGGCATGGCCTGTATTGCCGGAGCAAACCTCTTTGTAGGAGGGATTGATAGTGCTGCCACCGCTGTATCCGCTTTGCACTTTCAGCACACCACTCAGGCTGCTGTACACAGCTTCCACACACCAAAAGCAGCCTGCACCGAATGTGGCAATTTGGACAGAATCGTTCACAATGTTGGTGTCTGCAATGGCTTGATGGCTGGTGTCGGGATTCATTTGAGCAATGTTGAGTAATTTATTTTCCTTATTGGAACTTCCTGTGTTAGCACAGGCTGCAATACTGAGTGAAAGCAGTGCCGCAATCCAAATGCGTTGGTGTTTTTCTTTCAAAAGCATGTGACAAAAAAAAGTGAATTGCTCGCAGATACGCAATTGAGCTGTGTTCAGATTTAGTGAACCAGATTATAGTCAAAAACAAAAACGCACCCGTAGAGGATGCGTTTCATGTCAATATGCAATAGCTCAGTCAACATTGATTTTGTGCTGAGGCTGCGGTTGCTGTTGCTTAGGTTGGCCGGTACCAAACAGTGCATGTATGATGTAGATAACCACGCCACCTACCACTATGATGATGAATGACTGGAAAGCTTTTCCAAAATATTGTTTCAGATAACTCCAGTCGATTATGTCCCAAATACCAAGCAATGCCATGATGGTAATGATGACTACGAGGCCCGATAGAGTCCAGGCGAAGATGTTCTTTGTGCTCATATTGTTCTGTTGTTGTTTGTTTTGTTGTTTGACTACGAAGATGAGGTTGTAAGTCAGCCTGACTTATTCAAAATGTGTTAACGGCAAGTTTATTCTTTTTTTGTAGTTACTGTCTCCTGTTTCACCCGGATGTTGCCATTGTCAATAGTAATGGTGTGAGATTCTGAATGAGTTGTATCTCGAATATGTATGTCAGGTTGCTGATGATGTCTATGTTCGTTGTACTCGTGGTTATCTTCACTCTCGAATCCGCCTTCTTCCATGAGCAGCACCTCACCTTCCACATTTCGCCAGTGTATGTTGTGCACATTGCTTCCAAGTTTCACATAGTTGCCTATCGGGACGTACACTACAATGTCCACCGTCTGCGCTCTGAATACATCTTGTTTGGGTGTGGTGATGTATGAACCAAGGAGCAATGAATCTGCTTTTATTTCATAGTCAAACCAAATGTTTTTACAAAGTTTTCTGGCTTCATCAAGCGTACTTCCCTGGCTTTGCTTTATCACCTGAATTTTGTAGTTGGCTTCGTTAGTAGGTTCGAATTGCAAATTGACTTGTTGACCATAGAAAATTGCACTGTCTGTCATCCATGTCAGTTCGCTGAAATCGTCACGGTGGTATCTGCTTCGACTAAAGATGGTATCTGGCCACACTTCTATGTATAGTGTATCAGCCGGAGCAGATTGGATGATACTGGTAATGGTGATGTCTGCGCTGCGTCCGAATAGCTCAGCCGTTTTGAGTGCACCATAAATGCAAGTGATAACACCTATAATGAAAAGCGCGAGCAATGAAAGTCCAAGTCCTTTTATTTTTTTGGTTGAGCCTGTAATGATTTTTAGGCCCAGATAGATAAGAGCAACAGCAGGCGCGCCCACAGCAAGTATCAATCCTGTAGACAACAGCCACAATGTTCCATCATTCTGAAATACCAGTTGGTTGAGTGTTTCAAACCCATTGACACCATAACCAAAAAAATTGATATCGCTGATGATGAATGTGACGAGCAAACCAATGAGCAGTGCAAAACCAATGAGTGTTATGAACAAACCAAACAAGAGTGTGATGGCCTTGCCAACGCCCGAAGCTGCGCCACCTGCTGCACTGCGCATTTGCTCTGCAGTTCGCTGGCCATAGCCTGTAGCTTTGCCGGCAGCGGCCTTAGCCTCGTCTGTCACCATGCGTGTGATGTTGCTCACGTCCACAGGCTCACCGCGCATTTTCAGTTTTTCGGCTGTAGTTTCAGCTTTTGGAACCAATGCCCACATTATGATGTAGCCAAGTATTGCTGAACCACCGGATACAAAAAACAACAATACCACTATCAGACGGATGATGATGGGATCAATGCTGAAGTAATGGCTTAGACCGGCACAAACACCTGCCAGCACTTTGTCGTCAGCATCGCGGTAGAGCTTGCGCTGACTGTGGCGTATGTTGCTGTGTGCGGTTTTACCTGTGTTGACATCTTCCGAATCCACTTTATAGTCTTCCGGTTGACCCATTATAGCCACCACTTCATCTACATCAGATTTTATCACCACATTTTTCCTGTCGTTCATGCGTTCGTGAAAGAGTTCAGCAATACGCACTTCTATGTCTTGCATTATCTCATCGCGTGCAGGGTCGTTTACAAAGTTGCCCTTTATACTTTCTAAGTATGTGCGCAGCAGCAGGAAGGCATCCTCTTCTACATTGAATACACTTCCTCCTAAGTTTATTGAAATTGTTTTGTTCATCGCTGTGTTGTTGGATTAAGGTTTTTGTGTTCGTTTCACTGCTTCGCTCAAGTCGTCCCAGGTCTTTTTCAATTCACCCTGAAATTTTCTCCCTGTAGCTGTAATGCTATAGTATTTGCGTGGCGGGCCCTGTAGGCTTTCTTCCCATCGGTAGTTCAGCAGTCCGTCATTCTTAAGCCTTGTAAGAAGCGGGTACAGTGTGCCCTCCACCACTATAAGGCGCGCATCTTTCAGCGCTTCCATGATGTCAGAAGGGTAGGCCTCACCGCGTTGCAGCACACTCAGTATGCAGAATTCGAGCACACCCTTGCGCATCTGTGCTTTTGCATTTTCTATATCCATTGTAATCTTTTGTTTTCGTTGGTTGATGTGGGTGCATTGGCTTTTTCAGATTTGTTGAAAGCGAATGTTGTATCGCAGGTCTTTGCCACGCTCGTTTTCAGGCAGGGTAAGGTTTGCATTTTCTAATTTGTACTTCACATAATCGGCAAGCCGGGAGTTGTCGCTATTGATTTCGATGATGTGAAGCTTTCCGTTTGCATCAGCATGCAGCTTCAGATAAACCATAGTTGGTTTGCTGCCCACATATTCAGGACATGTGAAATGTGTTTTCATCCAACTACTCAAGGATGTCTGTTTAATGCTGTCATCTTCATTGAAGGTCGCCTCAGCATACTTCTCTGGTTTTGCTGCGGTGAATGAACTTGCTGCCAATGCTATGGCACTGCCGCAGGCGAGCAGGGCTACCAACATTGTTGCTTTCATCAGTTTCATTTTCACCACGGGAAGTGTTTTACTTATCACTGTTTTCATTGTAAAAGGGGTATTAGGGGTTGATTTTTCTTATTTGTTATTTCTATTTGTAGGTATCACCAGCAATTAGACGATGCAAATATGTATGGGTTACACGGTACTATGCAAGACATAGTACTATATTTTTTCACAATTGCTGTTAATTTGTCTTTTGCCGAAAGTCTGTAAGTGACATCAGTCAAAGGTTTGCGGCTGATTTGTGGGGCAGGCTAGAGCCATGATTTTTTTTGAAAAGTGTATGGCCCACCTTTGCCCGCCCATGAATGATGAATCGAAATGGAAGCCCACTATTTGGCTATGGAATCAGAGCAAGCTGTGCTTTGAGGTAAATCGTCAGCATGTATATGCAGGTTCATATCATATAGCTCGTTTGCAGTTGAAAGCTTACTTACCGCTTTTTCAGCATTATGCACTGGGCAAACTGCTTGATTGTGGTTGTGGCAGCATTCCATATTACAAGGTTTGCCAGCCATCAGTTGCCCGGCACTATGCAGTGGATTACAATACCAATTCGCACTGCGCACACCTTTGGGATGAAGTAGTAAATCTGAATGAGACATTCTTGCTCAAGGAAAGTGATTTTGATACCGTGTTGCTCACAGATGTGATAGCGCATATAGCCCAACCGCAATTGCTGGTTGTATCCCTAACTCAACACATGCGCAGTGGTGGGCATCTCATACTTACCACACCTTTTGTCTATTGGGCCAGCGAACATCCGCATGATTATTTTCATCCTACTGACACTGCTCTGCGGCAGTTGTGCAGCGCAGCAGGGTTGGAGGTGGTGCACTTGCAGCCCTATGGTGGCCATGCTGATGTTTTGCTCGATACACTCAACAAAGCAATGACAGGGAAATGGAGCAACAGAGTATTCCGATTGTTGGCAACGCTGCTCATAAAAACAAAATGGTATAGAAAACGTAATGAAAAATCGCTCTACTCTTATGCCATAGGCTACACCCTGGTAGCCCGCAAACCATGACAGGCGCTGAGTATCTGCTCCAATACCTCAAAGATTTTTTCCTGTTCAATCCCAAGGCACCGTTCATATTCACGGTGGTCAGCTTTTGGATTTTTTTCGCTATTGTACTCATTGTAGATTCGATCATACACCGCAAGCGCACGCTGCGCCATGCGTTCCTGTTCGCAGCCAGTGTTTTTTTCTATTACAAAACGACAGGGTTTTTTTTCATTCTACTTGTGTTCACCGCAGTATGGGATTTTCTGATCGGAAAAAAAATATATACCACCCGCAACAAGCGTTCGCGCAAGGCGTGGCTCGCAGGCAGTGTGCTTATGAATCTGGGTGTGCTGTGCTACTTCAAGTACGCCTATTTTTTTACTGATATATATAATGCCGCTGTTGGTGGCCAATCGCAAGTGTTCAACTGGCTGGGGCATTGGAGCAATGGTTTTTTCGGCAGTCACTTCGAAGTGGACAAAATCATTTTACCGGTTGGTATTTCATTCTTCACATTTCAAAGTATAAGCTACACAGTCGAGGTTTATCGTGGAGTATTGAAGCCTGTGAAGAAGTTTACAGACTTCGCATTTTTTGTTACATTTTTTCCTCAGTTGGTTGCCGGTCCTATTGTTCGCAGTACTGACTTTATACCGCAGTTGTACAAGGAGTATCAGCTCACCAGACATGAGTGGGGCCTTGCGGTTTTTTGGATTTTGAACGGCCTCATGAAGAAGGTTTTGCTGGCCGACTACATAGCTGTCAATTTTATTGATCGTGTTTTTGCAAATCCGGTTTCATACACTGGCTTTGAAAATCTGATGGCCATCTATGGATACAGCATACAGGTATATGCTGACTTCTCCGGCTATACAGATATTGCCATTGGTGTGGCGCTGCTCATGGGTTTTCACCTCACCAAAAATTTCAATTCACCATACAAAGCAGCAGATGTTACTGACTTCTGGAGGCGGTGGCACATGAGCCTGAGCAACTGGCTGCGCGACTATCTGTACATACCCCTTGGCGGTAATAGGGCTGGCAGTTTTGCTTCATATGTTGCGTTGGGTTTATTTGTTTTCATCATTACGGCACTCAGTCAGAGTTGGATAGTGCTGGCCATCAGTGCGGGTTTGGTGGCTGTGTGCATTATACTGAGTCAGTTCATAGCGGCTTTCTCTCGTTGGCTCAATACCAATCTCAATCTGATGATAACCATGCTGGCTGGCGGCTTATGGCATGGCGCGAGTTGGAACTTCATCATTTGGGGAGGGCTTAATGGTGTAGCTCTTGTTTTTCATAAAACATGGAAAAAGATAAATCCGTGGGAGAAGCATAAGAGCAAGTGGCTTGTGCGTGCGTGGGCCATTTTCCTGACGTTTAGTTTTATCACATTCACACGTGTGTGGTTTCGTGCCGGCAGCAACAATGGCTGGAGCGAGATGAATGAAACACACGATTTGCAAAGCGAATTCTTCTCAGCAACCGTGATGTTGAAACAAATTTTTTGCAACATGGATTGGAGTGTGGCAACTCAGGTTGTTGTTGGATATTGGCAGGTGTTCGCTGTGCTGTTGTCAGGCATGGTTATACACTGGATGCCTTCCGGATTTAAAGAAAGTTACCGTACAAAATTTGCTTCCTTGCCCTTCTGGGTCATTGGGTTGGTCTGTTTTGCGGTAATACTTTTCATGTATCAGGTGATGAGTGCCGACATGCAGCCATTCATTTACTTCCAATTCTGATTTACTCAGCCAATGCTTTCACAAATGCTAAATCCGGGGGGCGAGTAGTTATGTCCATCCAATTTATCTCAGTATCTGCGCGCCACCAGGTGAGCTGTCGTTTTGCAAAATTTCGGGTATGTTGTTTTATTTTTTCAGTGGCTTCATGCAAAGTGCAACTTCCATCTATGTATGCAAATAGTTCTTTGTAACCTACAGTGTTCAATGCATTGAGATGGCGCAGTGGCATCAGTTGCTCAGCTTCTTGCATCAGGCCTTGCCTCATCATTTCGTCCACCCGCTGGTTTATGCGTTTGTATAGCAGGCTGCGCTGCATGTTCAACCCCACTTTTACAGTGTGAAAGTTGCGCAGTGCATGCTCACCGCTTCGCAAGTCCGAATATTTTTTACCGGTTGCAATGCATACTTCCAGTGCTCGTATAAGCCGATGCGGATTGCGAATATCTACATGCGAGTAATGGGTTTCATCTCTCCTCAGTAGCTCTTGTTGCAGCCATTCAATGCCATTTAGTTCCCATTGCTGTTTCAGTTCGTGCCTTATGTTTTTGTCAGCCGGCAACTCATCAAAACCAAATAGTAATGCATCAATAAAAAGCATACTGCCACCTGTGCACACTACTACATCATGCTTTGTGAACAGTTTGTTCAGGGTAGTAAGCGCATCACGCGCATAGGAACCTGCACTGTACTCTTCGTGTAAATCAATGTGTGCAATGAAGTGGTGTTTTACTTGCTCCATCTCAAGCATTGTAGGTCTTGCCACACCTATGTTGAGTTGTTTGTAAAACTGCCGGGAGTCGGCTGATATGATTTCAGTGTTGAAATGCCCGGCTACTTCTATCGCGAAGGCAGTTTTGCCAACAGCGGTTGGGCCTAAAATGGTAAGTAAAGTTTTGTTCTGTTTTGCACTCATGCTCAAATCGGCTTTCAATCCAATTCGTTAGCCAGTTTTATTTTTTTGAATAGGGAATGAATGCTGATAAGCTTCATTCAGTGCTGTTGGTGCTCTCTTCCACAAGTCCGCGGCCAATTTTTTTGATTTTGCCATCCTCTTTCAGTTTCGAAAACACATTGTCGAGCAAACCATTGATGAATACGTTGCTTTTTGGTGTGCTGTAATAGTTGGCCAGTTCCAGATATTCATTCATCGTCACTTTAAGTGGAATGCTTTCAAAGTTTTGTGCTTCTGCCAGTGCCATTTTCAGGATGACAAGATCCATCAATGCGAGTCTTTCAGTTTCCCAATTTGGCGAGTTGGCTGCTATGATAGTTTCACTGGCTTCGCCCAGGGTGATGGATTTACGGAAGAGATCACGCGCATATATTTCCTCATCATCATCTACTTTCCACAGTGGCATTATCTGCACATCATCGTCACTTTCTTTTATTGTTTTGAGTGTGCGCAGCACCATACTCGAAGCTAGGTCCAGATCATCATTCCAGAAAATGCCCAGTTCCTCCAGCCACTCCTGCATCAGTTCAAAGTTTACTATGTGCTTGCGCAGAAAGCGCAAAAGGTATTCGCGGTCATGTTCGAAGCCTCGTTCCTTGCTGGCCATGTATTCTTTGTAGTCATCTGTCTCAGTCAGATTTTTGAATATCTGTTTCAGCAGGTCATCATTTTCTTTCCAGTGTATTTGAATTTCTTTTTCTAATTTCTGAATGGTCTTGCTGTTTACCAGTATGCGCAGCAATGTGTTTATCACAAATTTCGAATTGGGATGCAGGTCTTCTCTTGTCGGAAGTTTTTTATTGAGGCCTGCTTCAATTCTTTCTATTGCTTTTGATTGCATTTCGGGCAATAGGGTCAAAAGTGCTATGTACAAGTCGCGAAAGCGGTCAAAGCTTTCGAACATCATTTTCTCATACCGTACTATGTCTGGATTTTCATCGCTGTAATAAGCGAAAAGGATTTGCATCACTTTGATGCGTATTTGTCTGCGGTTTAACATACTTCGTTAAGTGGTGTGCTGCTGTGTGTGCAGGTAAGGCGGTGTAAATAAACGTGTCTATCAGTCCAAAGCACTCATTTTCTTGACAATCTTTTTTCAGTTGTTGATTGTTGTTCAAGTATTGTGGAGCATTTTACCAGCGACTTTTGAGAGTTGCGGTAGCTTTTATTCTGGCTTCAGCTAATTGGTTTGCGGCCAAATAAGTTGGCTGGTCTTCTTCTTTAGACTTTTTGTAAATGTTCAGCGTGGTGTTGTATATACTTTCTGCTTGCGACAGTGCGGCTTGTCTGTTGTAGCCTATTATTTCCCAATAGCAATTGATGATGCCCCCTGCATTCACAAGGTAGTCTGGCGCGTATAGCAATCCTTTGGACAGAACTGCGCGTCCGTGTACCTGCTCATCTTTCAACTGGTTGTTGGCTGCACCGCAGATGATGCTGCACGTCAATTTCGACAAGGTGTCGTCATTCACAGTGGCGCCTAATGCGCAGGGGCTGTAAATGTCCATGGGTGTTGTGTACACATCATTTACAGGCACAGCACTAACACCATAGCGGTTCACTACATCACGCACACGGTCTTCATAGATGTCTGCTATGATTACGTTGGCACCTTCCTTCACCAGATGCTCCACCAGGTACTCGCCAACGTGCCCTACACCTTGTACCATCACTTTTTTGTTTTGCAGGCTGTCACTTCCCGTCAATTCTTTCACGCTTGCTTTCATACCCATATAAACGCCATAGGCTGTAACAGGGCTGGGGTCGCCACTGCCTCCGCGGTATTCAGGCAGACCCACCACATGGTCGGTTTCCATTTTTACATACTCCATATCGCGTGTGCTTATGCCTACATCTTCCGCAGTGATGTACTTGCCACCAAGGCTGTTCACGAATTTTCCGAACCTGCGCATTAGTGCTTCATTCTTGTCTTTGCGCGAGTCAGCTATGATTACCGCTTTACCGCCACCAATGTTTAGCCCAGCCAGTGCGCTTTTGTAGGTCATGCCGCGCGAGAGACGCAGTGCATCGGTGATGGCCTCGGCTTCAGTAGCATATGCCCACATGCGAGTGCCGCCAACAGCGGGGCCCATCACTGTATTGTGTACGGCTATGATGGAGCGAAGTCCTGTTGCAGTATCCTGACAAAAGACCAATTGCTCGTGGTCAAAGGCTGACATAAGTCCGGTGATGCTAGTTTCAGTGCCTACTGCAGGAGCCTGCACGATGGTTTCAGTCATGAGGGTGAATTTTTTGTAGTCCGTTGGATCCTTGTGAGCTTACCTGTTTGGAATGGGTCTATACAAGAACTGATGTAAACAGTGTGAACGGAGTAAGGTAATTATGCGAATGTTTAGGTTTTGCTTCTGAGGTGAGGTAAGCAGGTGAGGGTAAAACAAGCTATTGCAATACTTCGTCAATAGCCAGTGCCAGCTTGCGGTCGCGGTCGGTAATGATGTCGCCTTCATCGTGTGTGCTCAGTTCAATCTTCACATAGTTATATACATTAAACCAGGCAGGGTGGTGGTTCATTTTTTCTGCTATAAAACCCACTCTCACCATAAAGGTGAAAGCTTCTTGAAAATCTTTGAACCGGAATTCGCGCACCAATTTGTTGTCTCGTTCGTGCCACATGGTGTTGAGTCTTTTTTTAGTTGCAGGGGCGAATGTAGGAGAATAGGATGTAACTAAGGCATTACCGGATTGAGTTGAATGCGTGAATTCATTGAGCTATTGTCCTTGTTCCATACTTCAGCGCTATAATGACGTAAGCATGAGAGGTCTGTTTTTGTTTTGGTGCCAAGCAGTACATCCTTCTTCATTCTAAAAGACAGATTTCCTGATACATGATCATTTTAGCCCCGCATGAAGAGCAAACAAATTCCTTGGATAATCATCACACTGTTTGTAGTCGGGCTGTTTGTACTGCTGTATTTCGTAAGCCCTATTACCAATCCTGTCTATCCATGTTGCCCATTCAAATTGCTCACTGGTTTACAGTGCCCGGCCTGTGGTTTACTTCGTGGTATACATGCGCTCAGTCATGGCCATGTGGCCGAGGCTTTCAGGCTCAATGCATTGTTCGTCATCAGTATTCCAGTGGCCATTATCGCCATGCTCATTCAATTTGAAGTATTGCACCAAGAGTCGGTCATTACAAAAAATTTCCATCGTTTTATCACAATCAAGAATGTTTGCATTGCGGTTGGATTGTGGTGGATAGTGCGCAACGTATTCGGTTGGTAACGAGGAACACAGTCGGCTGCTGTATTTCCTTACATGCTTTTCACATTGTGCTGTTTGCAATTGAACTCTGCACCGGTGTGGTGATCAATCCATTCAGTTCACTTTTGAAACTGTGGCCATCAACCATCTGCCACAGCTCACAACATCATGATAAAAGCCTTTGCCATTCTGCTCAATGTGTTCGGTTTTCTTTTCGTAGGACTCTTTGCCGACAGCGACATTTTGATTGATAACAATACACCAGCCACGCTTGAGCCTGGAGTGGCGAAAGAAGTATCTCTTGTGATAACCAAGGGTGATGTGCAGGGTTTTTCCAAACTCGAACTCAACTTGCCTTATGGCTTCACTGCTACACCGGGCGATATCAAAGGAGCTTCATTCACATTCAGCGGGCAAAAGGCAAAATTTGTGTGGATGACCCTGCCTGTGGATGCGAGTTTCACCATTACCTATTCGATAGAAAGTGCGCCCAACATGGAAGGTAACTATGACATAGCAGGCACCTTCTCTTATGTAAAAGAAAACAAAAGAGAAGACATAGTAATACCATCAAAAACTGTCGTGGTGCAAAAGCAAATTGGCCCTTCACCAGAGGAAGTGGCGGCAACCATGCCAGGAGTTAAAATAGAGGAGATGGTAGCGGACATGTATTGCGAACGAGAGGTGACAAAACTTTCTGATACAGAGTACACCATCACACTCCGCGTTAAGAACAATCAAATCAAAGATCTCTTTGGTCGCATATTGGAAACAGTGCCCTATGGATGCAATACTGAAGTAACGAATGACGCAGGAGCAACAGTAACAGAATTGGCCAATACCATCAAGTTCGTGTGGTTTCAAACACCCAATGCTGATGCTTTTGATTGTAGCTATAAGATTACATGCAGTGATGCAATGGCACAACCAGAAATAAGCGGAATATTCTCGTACTCGTTGGATCAAGTGCCCTATGAGCAGAAGGTGACCAATGTGGGTGAACCATACAGCGCTCCTTATATCAAAACTGCGAACAACAATGGCACAATAGCACAGAACAATACAACGACCAATACAAATACAACAGGGAACAGCAACACTTCAAACACAATTGAAACAAACACTTCTACCAATACACAGAACACAGACAACAACACGGCTTCTGCGAACAATACCAGTATAGACGAGAATGCAGTTACCAACATTCCCGCACCGGAGACAGGCATTACTTACAAGGTACAGATTCTGGCCGCACACCGTGTTGTTAATAAAACATTTCTGAAGAAAACGTATGGCTTCACACAGGCATATAATATTGAAAACATAGACGGATGGGTGAAGTACACCACAGGAAAGTTCATTGAATACAAGCAAGCACGTGCAGCAAGGGAAACGCTGAAATCGAAACACGGCAAACTACCGGGACCATTCGTTACCGCATACAGCGATGGTGAACGCATAACGGTGCAGGAGGCATTGCTGCTTAGCAGCCAGCAATGGATACAGTAAGTTGAAATCAAGAAAAGCTGCCGGCTACACAACGGTGCAAGCAGCAGCAGTTTTGGTTAATTATATAGAATTTGTTTAGGTAATTTAGTCTGAAAGCCTCGCACAACGGTGCGGGGCTTTCTGTTGCATGTATTTCATTCACGAGTGTCTGTTATGAAATAGCATCACATAGTTATCCTTCATCCAATGCAACTCATACAATTTTATAAACTCAAATCACGCGATAGAAAACATAATGCAATTTCAGCTACTGATAAGTGTTGTCGGTCGTGTAGATTTGAGAATCCCGAACTCAAGAGCACTTGAAAAGCACTACTTGCGTAGTTCGGGGTCAGGCACTATATGAGTTGGTCAGCTTCACTAAAAGGTTTTGTCAACTACCTGCGATTGGAGAAGTCGCTGGCTGTAAATTCCATTGATGCCTATGTACGTGACGTGGACAAACTGAGACAATACTGCGAACTCACCTTGCCAACCGCACAGCCTGCCATCATCAAAGCTGATGACATAAGATCCTTTCTGGAATGGCTGCATTCGTTCGGACTGGCCGCTACCACGCAGGCGCGTATCATATCTGGCCTCAAGGGTTTTTTCAATTACATGCTCATCGAAAAACAAATAACCATAGACCCGATGGAGTTTATTGACACACCTAGGCTGGGCCGCAAGTTGCCGGATGTATTGAGCGTGGATGAAATAGACAAACTCATAGCACAAATAGACATGAGCAAACAGGAGGGCGTGCGCAACAGAGCATTGCTTGAAACGCTCTATAGTTGTGGCATGCGCGTTTCCGAATTGATTGAGTTGCGTTTGTCGTGCCTGCATTTCGATGACGGATTTGTGCGGGTAATAGGCAAGGGCAACAAAGAGAGACTAGTTCCTATTGGCATGGCTGCTATAACATGGGTTGGGCATTACAAAGAGCAAACACGCAATCATCATAAAATAAAACATGGCGATGAAGACATACTTTTCATAAGCAGGCGAGGAGCAAAGCTTACGCGTATGATGGTTTTCATCATCATCAAAGAGTTGATGCAAAAGGCTGGTATTACCAAAAAAATTTCACCGCACACATTCAGGCATTCATTTGCTACACATCTTGTGGAGGCAGGTGCAGATCTGCGCAGCGTGCAGGAGATGCTTGGACATAGCAGCATTACAACCACCGAGATATATACACATATTGACAGGCAAAGGCTGCGTGAAGAGATACTCACCTTCCATCCTCGATACTTTGCTAAGTAGAAAATCGCCCATACAGCTTTTTGAAGAATGAAATTTTTACAACCCTCATTTTTGCATCATGAAATTATTCAGGAGTTACTGCGTGCTTTTCGCAATGTCAACATGCGCACTTGCATCCAGTGGCCAATCCATTACACAGATCAAACTGATGAGCCACAATATGCTCAACTTCCCAACAGGCAACATACAGGGCAGAGTGGACACACTGCAAAAGATTGTGAACTATGTGCAGCCTGACTTGCTAATGATTCAGGAATTGAAGACAGCGCAGGGCCTTGCAGACATCAACACCATGATGAATACGCTTGGGTATGGGAATTTTGCTTCCTGTCAATTCATAGCACAGCAAAGCGATGCGGGCAATCCATATCCGTTGCAACATGCCATAGTATTCAATGAAGACAAATTGAAACTTAAATCACAATTTGAAGTGACAACCGAAGTGCGCGATGTGAATGAGTATGTGATGTATATAAATGATCCGGGCCTCGCCACCGGTAGTGATACCACATTCATCTATGTATACGTAACGCATCTGAAAAGCAGCGAAGGAGCTGACAACGAGGCTTTGCGCCTTTCTATGGTGAATGACTGGCTTGCTCACATGGCCCAAAATTTCACTGGTGATGAAAATGTAATTATCGCAGGCGACTTCAATATTTACACTAACCAGGAGGAGGCTTACATAGCATTGACAAGCGCTGACAATACAGTAACCATGCACGATGTATTTAGCGAATACGGGAACTGGAATTCGACTTCATTTACGCATAAAGAGATACTTACCCAAAGCACACGTTCCAGTCAGGTTGCAGGTGATGGCGCAGGTGGTGGTGTGGACGACAGGTTCGACTTTATCCTTTTTTCTGAGGCTTTGATGGATTTGACCAATCCGGTATTTGTAGAACCGGACAGTTATTTATCACTTGGCAATACAGGCAATTGTTACAACCAAAACATTACAGATTGCGATGCAGCCAACGATGTGTCATACGATGTGCTTCGTGCTATCTATTACATGAGCGACCATATACCACAAGTCTGCAATCTTGGTGTGCAATTGGATTTGGGTACTGAAGCCATTTCCCCGACAGCCTTCAACATGGAGGTTATCAGGCGGTTTGACAATGCACTCATTCAAGTGGAAAGTCACATGCCATGCACGGCTTTAATTGCCCTGAGCGATGCCACCGGCAGATTGATTCAATGTCAAAACATAACGCTGCATTCGGGATTGAATCAATTCACATTTCCACTGAATGCGTTGAACGATGGATTGTATCTGTTCAGCCTTGCTGCCGATCCACAAATTTTGTTGAGTAGCAAATTGAGTTGGATCAGATGAAGACCTTGACACAAAAAGTGAAGGCGGTCGAGAAGTTATTTGCCAAACTCGATGGTGAGATTTCAGCATTTCAAAAAGACTCAGGTCTACACTGCCTGGCAGGATGTGGCGAGTGCTGCAAAAAGCCTGACATAGAAGCAACACCACTTGAGTTTCTTCCGCTTGCGTTGTATTTTTTCGACCATGGCAAGGCAGAAGAAACCTTGCATTATCTGAAGCAAAATTCTACTTCATTGTGTTATGTGTTTCGTCCGCATGTCACCAATTTTGGTGGCCTCTGCAATGAGTATCCGCATCGCGGACTTATATGCAGGCTTTTCGGATTTACAGCGAGAAGAGACAAAGAAGGAAAGCCGGAATTGATTACCTGCAAGCTCATAAAGCAGCATCAAAATGAAAATTACCTAATAGCCGCGGATGAGGTGAAGCAAGATACCCGCGCTATTCTGATGAGCAATTACTACTCGCGATTGTCAGCGATAGACCCTTTGCTTGTCAGTTTTTTTCCGATCAATGTGGCCATGTCAAAGGCGCTTGAGGTGGTAATGCACTACTATGCATATCGCAGACGCAGGCTACCCATGGCATGATGTGACATGGCAGCTACATGTAAATTCGGCCACATGTCAACAAAGAAAATTCAGCATATCTTTCTATTGGTCCTGACGCTGGCCATTGGATGTGCATCGCTCCCTTCGGTTATTGTAAGCACTAATAGCGAAGAAATAATGCGCAGACCAAAACTCGTTATAGGCATCACGGTGGATCAGATGCGCTTTGACTATATAGAAAAGTATTGGAATGACTATGGCAACGAAGGCTTCAAACGATTGTTAAGCGAAGGCTACTCGTGTCGCAACATGCATTACAACTATATGCCTACATACACCGGACCAGGACATGCGAGCATTTTTACAGGTACTACACCGGCCTATCATGGCATCATTCAAAACGATTGGTATGAGCGCAGTTCAGGCAAAATGATTTATTGTTCGTCAGATTCTACTGTGAGTGGAGTAGGTACAACATCCGCAACAGCGGGCAAGATGTCGCCACAGTATTTGCTGAGCACAACCATTGGAGATGAACTCAAAATTTTTTCCAACAATCGCAGCAAAGTGATTGGCATAGCGATGAAGGATCGCGGTGCCATACTCACTGCCGGCCGCACTGCCGATGCTGCTTATTGGTTTGAAGGTGGCAGTGAAGGCCTTTGGACTACCAGCACATGGTATATGAATAATTTGCCACAATGGGTTAAGGATTTTAATGCCAGTGGTAAAGCTGAAGGCTACATGAACATGACATGGAACATGGAAATGGATGAAAACAAATACGATGAAAGTCATGCAGACAACAATGTATTTGAATCGCCATTTAAAGGAACACTGCGCCCGGTGTTTCCATATGTGATGAATGATTTACGCAGCATGAATGGCAATTTTGATTTGATAAAGGCCACACCATTTGGCAATGACATGACAGTTGATTTTGCAAAGGCAGTGATAGAAAATGAACAGATGGGAAGCGATGAACACACGGACATGCTATGTATGAGTTTCTCTTCCACGGATTACATCGGGCATCAGTTTGGCATTCACGCAAGGGAAACCCAAGACTGTTACATAAAACTTGACAAACTCATAGCAGAATTCATCAATTATCTTGATACAAAAATTGGAAAAGACAACTATACCATATTTCTGAGTGCTGACCATGGTGGTGCACCCACACCAAGTTATATGATGTCGGAAAAGGCAACCGCAGGCTATTGGAAAAGTGACAACTTAGAAATAGCAATAGAACAAATGCTCATAAAAAAATATGGCGAAGGCGATTGGGTGTTGAACGAAAGCAATCAGAATATTTTTCTCAACAGAAAACTCATTGAGGAAAAGAAAATGAATCTGAAACATTTCCAAATGGAAGTTGCAGATTTTGTGCAGCAGCAGACACATGTTTCCTTAGCATTTACTGCAAGTGAATTGAATGGGATGTCAACCAAAAGTCCTGTTGTTGAGATAGTGCAACTTGGTTTCAGCCAACAGATGAGTGGCGATGTCATTTATGTTTTGAACCCTGGCTATATGGAGTATGGCATGTCCGGCACCACCCATGGTTCACCATGGGTTTACGACACACATGTTCCTGCTATCTTTTATGGTTTTGGAGTAAAGCAAGGCGAGGGTGTACTGCATCAAACCATTACAGACATTGCTCCAACCGTAAGCTCAATTTGCAGAATAAGTTATCCCAATGCATGCATAGGACAGCCAATAGTGGAAGCCGTAAAATGATGCTGACATCGAAGGAGGTTATTCACACTTAAAAACCAAAATGCCAGGTAAGAAAAAAATAGTTACGGTGATAATAGATGATGAAATAGTAGTGAATAAAATCTACTACATCAGAGGTCAAAAGGTGATGCTGGATAGGGATCTGGCAGAGATGTATGGGATTTTGACATATGATTTGAAAAGGGCTGTAAGACGAAATGCCTCAAGATTTCCTGATGATTTTATGTTTGAAATGACAGCCGATGAACTCAATAATTGGAGACGCCAATTTGGCGCCTCCAATTCAGAACAAAAAGGACTTCGTTATGCGCCATATTGTTTTACAGAACACGGAGTGCTCATGCTCTCCAGCGTTGTCAATAGCCAGATGGCTATTCAGGTGAACATCGCTATTATGCGTGTTTACTCAAAAATGAAAACTCTGATGGCCTCCCACAAAGAGATTCTCAACAAGATCGAAAAATTGGAAAACGCGACCAGCCAAAACTCAGAAGACATTCAAAAAATATTCAGGCAATTGAAGAAATTGGTTGAAATAGAAACTAAGCCAAGAACCATAATCGGATTTCGCATTGCTGGGAGAAAGAAATAATATGATTCAATACACCATTTCCACACCTCTTCCGCATCGCCACTTCATACAGTTTGAAGCTATTTTCCCAACACATGGTCACCCAACCATGAATTTGCAATTGCCTGCATGGCGGCCGGGTCGGTACGAGCTTGGAAATTTTTCGAAGAACATAAGGGCGTGGCAAAGCTTTGACAATGTTAAGCATCCGCTTCCTTTTAAGAAACTCAACAAAGATTTGTGGCAAGTAAGCTGCGATGGATTAGAGTATGTGGTAGTGAAGTACCAATACTATGCGGCTGAATTGAATGCAGGCTCATCTTATCTTGATGATGAGCAGTTGTACATCAATCCTGTCAACTGTTTTTTTTATGATGAATCAGATCCGAATCAATACTTCCAACTCACCTTTCAACTTCCTGATGAATATGAAATAGCCTGCGGACTGCACAAAGAGAAGCCGCATGTGCTGCTTGCCAACAACTTTGATGAATTGGCTGACAGCCCGCTGATAGCAAGCAACACAATGAAGCATTTGTTGTATGAAGTGGAAGGCGTCAACTTTTACATACACATACAGGGCGAAGTGAATTTGGAAGAAGCACGATTGATTGCTGATTTCAGGAATTTCACCCTTGAGCAATTGAAATTGTTTGGTGACATACCAAGCAAAGAGTATCACTTCCTGTTTCACTTCACACCATTTTTTGTAAGGCATGGTGTGGAGCATTGCAACAGCACCGTGATTGCGATGGGCCCTGCTGCTGATTTTCAGAATGAAGACAAATACCACGATTTGCTTGGCATCAGTTGCCACGAGTTATTTCACACATGGAATATCAAAAGCATACGCCCGGCAGAGTTGATGCCTTATGACTTTACCAAAGAGAACTACACAAGGCTTGGATATGTGGCCGAAGGAGTGACTACCTATTATGGTGATTATCTGTTGTGGCGCACTGGTGCGTTTCCAGATGCTGAGTGGCTGGAGATAATTGCAGATGACATTCAGACCTATATGGACAACCCAGGCAGATTCAACCACAGCGTAGCCGATAGCAGCTACGATACCTGGTTAGACGGATATGGTGCAGGCATTCCATGGCGCAAAGTTTCTATTTACAACGAGGGTTTTCTCATAGCACTCATTTGTGACTTACAAATACGCTGGCACAGTGCAGGCAAAGCTTCGCTTGATGATGTGATGCGCGAGATGTATGTGCGATATGGCAAACAAAAGATGGGCTATACCGATGACAACTACATGCAGTTGGTGAATGAAATTTCAGGATCTTACTTATCTCACATATTCACTTCCATTGTTTATGGAAAAGACGATTACATGCCATTGCTCACACAATCATTGAGTTTGGTTGGATTGGAAATAATTGAAATCGCAAGTCCTAAATGGAGTGAAGCTTATCTCGGTTTGGTAGCGGATGAACAACCTGCCAAGGCCAATGTGCAAAGCGTAATGCCTGATTCACCCGCTGACAAAGCAGGACTTTGGAATGGCGATGAAATACTCACAATCAATGGAACAGCACCATACAAAAATTTTCAGCATCTGCTAAAAATGAGTGGTGACCAGCTTCAGTTTACTTTTTTGAGAAAAGGAAAAATAAAATCGTGTGAAGCGAATGTTGATGATAGAATCTGGGGCAAAAGATTCAAAGTGATCGAGTCACCCAATGCAATAGAAGAGCAATTGGTGAGGAGGGCTGAGTGGAATAGGTCTTTTTAGCAATCAAGCAGATTGCTCCACAAACAATTTCACCAACCTCTCCGCCATGTAATCAAAGAGATTTTTCAACGGCCCGGTCACTATCATTTTCAGAAACGGATTGATGTCCGCTTCACAAAAAAGTTGTGCATCAGTGCCATTGTCGTTTACGGACAACTGTGTATTCAGCGTAAACGCGAACGGAGAGCCTTGTGCACTTTCATAATTCACGGTGGAGTGAGGTGTGCCGCCCATGTGGTTTAAGCCAATGGTGTAGGCATTCTGAATTTTGAATGAACACGACTTCTCATCACTCTTCCATTCGGTTATTTTATCGAGTGGCAGCAGCTTCTGTATGTTGTTCATATCACTCAGAAAGTCGAACACAGATTCTGTACTTGCACTTACCGTTACTTTCTTGCTTTCTATTTGAGTCATGTTGTTAGTTGTTGATTTTTTTTTGACAGGTGACTGATGGCGGAAGACAGATACTGACCTCACCCCAATTCACTTTCCACTTTATAGTTCAATAGTAATTCACAGTACACTTATCTTTTAAAGTTTCCGTCACCCATCATCAGTCACTCGTCTTCTTTTTCCATCCCTCCGGATTGCTGCGCCAGGCCTTCAGTTCTGCCAGATGCTTGTCGCTTACGTAGTTCTCCCTCGATGCTTGTTTGATGAGTGTGTCGTAATCACTCAGTGTATAAAGTTTGCATTTCGCAGCTTTGAAATTCTCCTTAGCCTTATCGAATCCATAAGTGAATATGGCGACCATACCGTTCACTTTAGCTTTTGCATCGCGCAGCGCAGCCACTGCATTGAGGCTGCTGCCACCGGTGCTTATCAGGTCTTCTATTACTACCACGCTTTGTCCACTTTCCAGATGTCCTTCTATCATATTACCCAATCCGTGCTTCTTTGCCTCGCTGCGCACATAGACAAAGGGCAAACCCATCTCCTGTGCTACCAATGCCCCAAGAGCAATGCCACCGGTAGCCACACCGGCAATCACATCCGGTTTGCTGAAGTTTTTATCAATCATTTCAACAAACTGTTGTCTTAGAAATGTGCGAACGTTTGGGTGAGAAAGTGTCTTTCTGTTGTCGCAGTAGATGGGTGACTTAATGCCGCTTGCCCAGGTGAAGGGCTGGTCAGGTTTCAGTTCTACAGCTTTAATTTTCAAAAGGAATTCAGCTACTTTTAACGCGCTCTCTTTGCTATCCATGGCCCAAATGTATAAAGTTTACTTTCTTAATCGTCCGGTGACCTTCACCAATGTACGGCCTGCCGCAAAGAGCAGCCAGCGGGGCATTTCCATTATTCAGTCCCATGGCAAGATGGACACCATGCACATAGAAGCCTCCATAAAAAGTGGCGCGAAAGAGGTATTCGTAATTTGTGAAGACATAGGCAAATCGTGGAGTGCATTCATCGAACAATTTGAATTGGTTCAGGCAGCAGGGGGCCTTGTGTTGAACGATGAAAAAAAAATGCTCTTCATCTACCGACTTGAGAAATGGGATTTGCCAAAAGGCAAAGTGGAAGATGATGAAGAAATAGAAGAGGGCGCTTTGCGCGAAGTAGAAGAAGAATGCAGTATAGATGAATTGAAGCTGCTGAAGCTGATATGCACCACATGGCACACCTATATGCAAAAGGGAGAACCCATTCTGAAAGCCACCGCGTGGTATCTGATGCAATACCATGGAACGAAAAAACCAACGCCACAAACCATTGAAGGAATCACAGAAACGCGATGGCTGGCTATGGATGAGCTGGATATGGTGCGGGCCAATACCTATCCTTCAGTGTTGGATGTGGTGGAAACTTATGCATCACTTCCGGTTCAATGATTCCGGTAAGTCGCATTTGCTAATAATGCTCACTTACTTTTGACAGCCAATTAAAAAGCAGCGATACATAGAATCGCATAATACCAACTTGTAATGGACACACACGAAACACGCGCCAATCAGCGCGACTGGAAGACAACACCGCGCGAACCCATCATCATGAGCACGGTGGAAAATCTGAGGGTGCTTTACGAAGACAACCACATCATTGCTGTAAACAAACGTAACTCTGACATCATACAAAGTGACATCAGTGGTGACCGCACACTCTGTGATACGGTGAAGCAATATGTAAAGGTGAAATTCAACAAACCCGGACTTGCTTTTATAGGCACGGTGCATCGCTTAGACAGACCTGTGAGTGGCGTGGTGCTGTATGCAAGAACTACCAAAGCGCTGAACAGGTTGAGCAATATGTTCAAGTACCGCGAAGTGCACAAGACCTACTGGGCTGTGGTGAAAGACGCTCCACAACCAGCCGAAGGCCACATAGTAAATTATTTGTGGAAAGATGAGAAACAGAATAAAACTTTTGCATTCAGTGAACCTGCAGCCATAAGAAAAGAGAGTGAGTTGAGCTACAAAGTGATTGGTGCAGGCGACAATTATTCTTTTGTGGAAGTGTATCCGAAAACCGGAAGGCACCATCAGATTCGTGCAACGTTGGCAAGCCTTGGCTCGCCCATCAAGGGCGACATCAAGTATGGCGCGAGAAGAACAAACGACAATGCTTCCATTCATCTTCATGCAAGAAAAATTGAATTCATCCATCCCGTGAAGAAGACGATAATGACTATTATAGCTCCACCACCTGAGGATGCGCTCTGGGATGAATTTCTGAAATTAAGTTTTGAGAGTGAATCAAAATCATAGAGAACAGATGCGCTACTTTCATTTGCTTTTCATGATAGCGGTGTTTAGCTATGATGCCACTGCCCAGTGCAAAACATCGCAAAGAGCCAAAGTGCTCGTACAGACTTTACAGCGGGTTCACTATACACCATTGCAAAACTCCGCAGAGGTTCAGCAGCAAATTGCTCTACGTTTTTTTCTGGCCATTGATGCGCATCGCCTCCTGTTTACCGATGCAGATGTGAAGGGTGTTGTTGAGTTCGCGCCACAGTTCATAGACACCACAAGCAATATGAACTGTGAGTTTGCATTGAAAATGCAATCGCTCTACAAAGAGCGGATGAAGCAATTCAATGCATGGATAGATGCCACCAAAAATTCCGGATTAAAATTCAATGCTGCCGATACT
Organism: Flavobacteriales bacterium; assembly: GCA_046155615.1. Taxonomy (GTDB): domain Bacteria; phylum Bacteroidota; class Bacteroidia; order Flavobacteriales_D; family Sanyastnellaceae; genus JANNVZ01. The sequence continues at coordinate 91,977 of JBJXFP010000083.1, forward strand.
ATCTACCTATCCACATCGCGCGAACTGAAGAGCTTCTGCACCGATGAAGCAGCGCTCAATGCATTCAGAATGAATTACGTCAGATATCGGTTTTTGCTGCTGGCATCATATGAAAATGAAGACGGTGACAAGCAAAGCGAAATAAAAATGCCACTTGCTGATTATGTAAAAAAAAATGAGCAGGTACTTAGGCACAGCCTGCTTGAAAACGTGCGCTGCGAAGTGGACAAGAGTATCCGGTTCAAAACAGATGCAGACTATGAAAGTTTCATCATGGAGGGCTTGCTGAAGGCCATTGCCGAAACTTACGATCCGCATACTGAATATTTCGATCTGCAAACAATGAATGCATTCAGTGAGGGTGTGAGCAGCGATGGCCGGTCGTTTGGGCTATTTATTGGGGAGAATGAAAACAACGAAAAAGTAGTTTCCGGTTTGTTGCCCGGTAGTGCAGCCTGGCGGCAAAACACAGTGAATGTAGATGACAAAATTGTGAGCATTACTTTGGGTAGCAAGCGCATTACAGATTTTACCTGTATAAGTGCTGCGGAGTTAGAAAGCATGCTCGACAACAGTGGCGAGAACAGGGCCTCCATCCATTTGCAAAAGGTGTCGGGCGAAGAACAAGTGGTGCAGCTCAGAAAGGAATCGGTGCAGGTAGAGGAGAATGTGATAACCGGATTGATACTGGAAGGCAACAATCAAAAAGTAGGTTATGTATCGCTGCCCGCATTTTATTCATCAGGTTCTTATTATGTGGACAAGGGCTGCGCAAATGATGTCGGCAAGGAGATAATGAAACTGAAATCAGAAGGCATTAAAGGGATGATATTGGATTTGCGTTTCAACGGTGGAGGTGATGTGGCAGAAGCTGTGGATCTGGCCGGACTTTTTATTGATGTAGGCCCAACCGGTATGTTGGTGGATAGCAATGGCAAGCCTTACATACTGAAGGAGCTGAGCAAGGGAACACTGTATGACGGCCCATTGGTAATATTGGTGAATGGCTTCAGTGCATCAGCATCTGAAATGCTTGCGGCAGTATTGCAGGACTACAACCGATGCGTGGTAGCAGGCAATGCAACCTATGGCAAGAGCACAGCGCAGGGTGTTTTCCCCATGCACAGCAGCATATCACAAATGAAGGCCACTACCGAGCCGTTAGCATATGTGAAGGCCACGGTGAACATGCTGTATAGAATAACCGGGTACACACATCAAAGCAAGGGCGTGCAGCCCGATGTACAGTTTCCCAATTTGTATGGTGGCCTTGGCATTACCGAAGCATCATATCCCAACACCCTGCAAGGTTCTTTTGTAGAGAAAAATTTGGTGTACAAAAAGTTCAAAGACTTACCTCTCGATACCCTGAGAGCGCGAAGCAAGAACAGGATGGATACCACGCAATGTTTTCAAACCCTGATGAAAAACAAAAGTCAGTGGCCCGGCTCAGAACTGGCAGTATGCCTGTATCCACAGTCGTTTGAAAAGGACATGACCAACGCAGAGGCTTACGAAAATCTGATGTCATTGGTTGATGAGAAAATACAATGTCCGTTCGAAATAAGTGCTGCAACACAAAACATAATGGTGATAAAAGTGGATGAATACATGCGTGAAGTTTTTGAATCGCAAAAACAATCTGCACTACATGACTATGAGTTGCATGAAGCATTTCATATTACTTGCGACCTCATTACTTTTCAACCAAAATAAACCAGAAATGAAACAAACACTGATTGCAATTACAGCATTTGCGGCCCTGAGCATTGCACAGGTACAGACGCTTGGACAGGCATTCGCCAATGCGGGTGAGTACTTAGATTTTTTGAACAAACAAAGTGAACCCGTAACCAAGGATATGTGGGACTATACAAGCAGTGTAGCGCGCAGCAAAGGAGCCAGAAAAATTGAGAACAAGCGCAAAGACGTAGTAGAGCAAATAGCTGCTGCAAAAAAGAATGTGGGAGCACGGCCCTCATACAAAGGGCAGGACTATATCAAAGATGCCTTCATCAACTACCTCACACTGAACCGCGATATACTGAATGATGATTATGAAAAAATAGTGAATATGGAGGAAGTGGCCGAGCAGAGCTACGACCTGATGGAGGCCTACATGATGGTGCAGGATCAGGTGAATGAAAAGATGCACCAAACAGGCGATTCATTACATGCAGAAGTGGTGAAGTTCGCGGCTGAAAATGGAATTACCCTCACTGAAGGACAAAGCAAGACAAGTGAAAAGCTAAAGCGCGCTGCACTTGCATTTGACTACCACGATCCGCTTTATCTCATCTTTTTCAAAGCATTCATACAGGAAACAAATTTCCTGAATGCATTGGCAATAAAAGACCTCGCGGCTGCCGATCAGGCAAAGAGTGCTTTGTTAGAGGCTGCAGAAGAAGGGCTTGAAAAATTGAAAGCCATAAAAGCATTCGAAAGCGATGGTTCACTCAAACTTGCTACAATGGACATACTGAAATTTTACAAGAAGGAAGCTACTGTGGATTTTGCCAGCGTACTTGATTTCTACACTAAGCAAGACACTTTTAATCGAGTGGATGAAGCCATGAAGAAGAAAAAGAAATCGGAAATGACCAAGGCAGACACGGATGAATTCAACAAAGCAGTGAATGAATACAATGCAGCGGTGAAAGCATACAACACCACCAATAGTGATTTGAATACAGAAAGAGGAAAGCAACTCAATAACTGGAACAAAGCCAAAGAAGATTTTTTGCAGAAGCACGCTGCATAATGACATGATTGCGGATGATTGACTAAAACGGAGCCATCAGGCTCCGTTTCTTTTATAGAGCTGATGAAAGTTTTTAAGTTCATCCACACCCAACCACCTAAACTATACTTGTCGCATGGCTCTCACTTTTCATCAAATTTTTAATAGCATACTCATCAAGAGTATTTGGCTATTCGCATTTACATGCTGCCAAGCAATGTCTGCTCAGCTCCATGTACAAGTGGAGACTACCAATCTTTCTGATGAAATAAGAGATGGAGTAGCGTGGGCCACGGTATCCAAAGGATTTGCCCCATTCAGCTATAAATGGACCAACAATGCCACTGCACTGCACAGCGCCACCAGCGAAGCACTCAATGAAGGAGTGGCCTACCAAATCACCGTGACAGATGCAAAGGGTCAGTCAGTCACCAGCACATTCGAAATAGAACCAAATTCAATTGAAGAAAAACTCAACGCTGCTTTCATACCATTGGTAGATGCGTTGTCTGCAGTTTTTTTATGGGATCCGTTTGCTGCCATTGGCATTTACGATCCAGTAGTTTACAAAGCTGATGAAACTCCTCTCTTGCATCCCAATGGCGACCCGGTAACACAAGACTGCTGGCTGGTGGTAGTGCTCCTGATTGGTGCTGCGTTGTGGTTTACATTTTATTTTGGATTCATCAATGTGCGTGCGTTCAAACATGCAGTACACCTCACCATGGGCAGATATGCAAGGCCGGAAGACAAAGGCGAGGTGTCGCAGTTTCAGGCACTCACTGCTGCACTCAGTGGCACACTTGGGTTGGGAAATATTTCACTTGTGGCCGTTGCCATAGCAGTAGGCGGGCCGGGCGCCACCTTTTGGATGATAGTAGCAGGCCTCATTGGCATGAGCAGCAAATTCATTGAGTGTACCCTGGGTGTGAAGTACAGAAATATTGATAACAAGGGAGAAGTGAGTGGCGGCCCGATGTATTACTTATCCAAAGGACTTGCAAAGCGCAACATGAAGGGAATTGGCAAAGTGCTGGCAGTACTATTTGCCATCATGTGTGTGGGTGGCACTTTGGGCGGAGGCAATATGATTCAGGCAAATCAGGCTTTTGCACAGGTCAAAGAAACTTTTGGCAATGATGCCGTTTCATCGTTGTGGTTTGGAGTGGCCATGGCCTTACTCATAGGTCTTGTTATAGTGGGCGGCATCAAATCCATAGCACGTGTTACAGACAAACTCATTCCGGTTGCGGTAGTAGTTTATTGCCTTTTTGCTCTCATCATCATAGGCGCCAACATCACGCACATCGGTGATGCTTTTGCACAAATATGGAATGGTGCATTTCATCCCGATGCCATGAAAGGCGGCTTCATGGGTGTGATGCTCATGGGATTTCGCAGAGCCAGTTTTAGCAACGAGGCAGGCATAGGCAGCGCAAGCATTGCGCACAGTGCCAGTAAAACGGATCGTCCAGTGAGCGAAGGTTTGGTGTCATTGCTGGAGCCATTCATAGATACAGTAATTGTATGCACCATGACTGCACTGGTACTTGTGTTCACAGGCTATGCGGTAAATCCGCAAGGCATGACGGGCAGCGCACTCACCAACGCAGCCTTCACCAGCATGTTCCCGTGGTTCGATTGGGTGTTGCTCTTTTCCATCATCATGTTTGCTTATGCCACCATGATATCGTGGAGCTACTATGGTATGAAGTCCTGGGCCTATCTCTTTGGCGAAAAGAAATGGACCAAACAAATATTCAACATCCTCTTCATGGCATGTACAGTAGTAGGCACTGTGAGCGGCCTTGGTGCAGTTGTAGATTTTTCTGACATGATGATTTTGGGTATGGCATTCCCTAATATCATAGGCCTGCTCATCATGAGTAAAGAGGTGAAGGCAGACCTGCGTCAATACATGGCCGACTTGAAGGCCGGAGTCATTGTGAGGTATAAGTAATTTTGGAAAATGAGTTGGAAAAATCGCTTTCAAGACTGGCTTGAGTTCACTACCGCTGAGCGCAAAGGCATTTTTGTTCTCATTGCCTTGCTGGTAGTGTTGATGATTTACAACTATGCTGCACCATACATCTTTCAAGCTGACCTTACTGACATAAGCCAGCACAAAACAGAAATTGAGGCCTGGCTGGCTAAAGCAGAGAGCCAACAGAGCAGCTCACAAACTGATTTCACATCACTTGCATTGCAGCGCGACAAGAGGGCAGGGCAGGAGCTGTTCCTATTCAATCCCAACACAGCCACTGATGAAGATTGGAAAAAACTTGGTTTTTCAGAAAAACAAATTGGCAGCATTCGCAAATACATGAGCAAGGCCGGTGACTTCAAAATAAAAAGTGACCTAAGCAAAGTGTTTGTGATAAGTGCCGAAGCCTATGAAATGCTCTATCCGTACATCAACCTGCCTGAAGGCCTTTCCAGCACTCAGCATGAAACAAGCATGTACAATAGTTACAGCAAAGATTCCGCAAGCACATGGAATAAATCTGGTGTGGCTTACGCTAAACCAGACTACAGCAATTTGAAAATTGAACTCAATTCTGCTGATACCACCTCGCTGAAAAAGTTGAAAGGCGTAGGCAGTTTTATAGCAAGAAAAATAATTGAGTCAAGAGAAAAGTTCGGAGGCTTCTACTCAGTGGATCAATTGGAAGGCGTGTATAGAATGACGCCAGAGTTGATAGATTCTATCCGTCCCAACTTGTTGGTAGATGTAAATCTGATAAGAAAAATAAATGTGAACACGGCCACCTTCGACCAACTGAACAACCACCCGATGATAGACCGCTCACAAGCCAACGGACTGATAGCCTATCGCAACATGCACGGCCCTTTCAAAACGCTTGAAGGCATCAAGAAATGTGTAATGATTGATGATGCTGCTTATGAAAAGGTGAAGTGGTATTTGAAGGTAGAATAAAATCAAATTTACGCGAAAAATTTCCCAATGCCCCTCTCCCAAAAAATCACCACCACCATCATTGATGTTCCGGACTTCCCTAAGCCGGGCATCATCTACAAGGACATCACACCAATTTTTCAGAATCCGCAACTGAGCAATGAGATATTGGATGAGTTGGTGAAAATCTATTCCACAGAAAAAATTGATGCTGTGGTGGGCCTTGAAAGTCGCGGTTTTCTGTTTGGTATGCCACTCGCCTTGCGCTTGCATGTGCCATTTGTGCTCATAAGAAAGAAGAACAAATTGCCACGTGAGCGCTACACGGTTGCGTACGAATTGGAGTATGGGCAGAATGTGATAGAGATGCACAAGGATGCATTGCAACCCATGCAGCGGGTGTTGATACACGATGATGTGCTTGCCACAGGCGGAACAGCTACAGCCGCTGCGCAGCTTGTTCAGATGGCTGGAGGTGTAATAGCAGGCTTTTCTTTCCTTACCGAGTTGGGTTTCTTGCAAGGCAGGGAAAGACTTTCAGCCTACTCCAATCACATAACTACATTCGCCACCTTCTAACCAAACAATCAGCAACGGTAAAACTTTACCACCAACCGAGTCAACATAAGCTCGACTGGTAGTGCAATAAATAATCAGTTGTTCAAGACCCATACAAAGCCATGAACTTTGAGAAATCAGAAAGTCAGAAAATGATAGCGCAGATGGTGCGCGATTTTGCAGAAAAGGAAATACGCCCCCATGTGATGTTGTGGGACGAGTCGCAGGAATTTCCAAAAGAACTGTTCCATAAAATGGGTGAACTTGGACTGTTGGGTGTGCTGGTGCCGGAGGAATACGGAGGCGCAGGTCTTGGCTATTTCGAATACATATCTGTGATAGAAGAAATATCGAAAGTCTGTGGCTCGATAGGCCTCAGTACTGCCGCTCACAATTCGCTGTGCACCAATCATATACTTGAGTATGGAAATGAAGAACAGAAGAAAAAATACTTACCCAAATTAGCCAGTGGCCAGTGGATAGGGGCATGGGGCCTGACCGAAGCAGGCACCGGCAGCGATGCCATGCGTATGAAGTGCACCGCACTTCAGGATGGCGACTATTGGGTAATCAACGGAACGAAGAACTGGATAACGCACGGCATCAGTGGTGATGTAGCGGTAGTACTTGCCCGCACCGGTGAACTGCTCGACACCAAAGGCATCACAACATTTGTAGTAGAACGCGGCACGCCTGGTTTTTCCGGTGGCAAAAAAGAAAACAAACTCGGGATGCGTGCATCAGAAACAGCCGAAATGATTTTTGACAATTGCCGCATTCACAAGAGTCAGGTGTTGGGCGAAATAGGCAATGGATTTCAACAGGCCATGAAAGTGCTCGATGGTGGTCGCATCAGTATTGGCACACTGGCGTTGGGAATTGCAAAAGGTGCCATGGAAGCATCGGTGAAGTATTCAAAGGAACGGGAACAATTTGGCCAAACCATCTCAAACTATCAAGCCATCAGTTTCAAGTTGGCAGATATGGCTGCTGAAATCGAAGCTGCCGAAATGCTTCTCTATCAGGCTGCGGATTTGAAGAACAGAAAAAAACCCATGACCAAAGAGTCAGCCATGGCCAAATACTACGCATCTGAAGTTAGTGTGCGTGTAAGCACTGATGCGGTTCAGATTTTTGGAGGCTATGGCTATACCAAAGATTTTCCAGTAGAAAAATTCTACCGCGATTCTAAACTCTGCACCATTGGCGAAGGCACATCTGAGATTCAGAAGATTGTTATCTCAAGGGAGATATTGAAGTAGCGCTCTTTCCTCTCAAACGAAAGCAAGCAAGACTATAGCAAATATTGACAGGGCTATGCCGATGAGGTTGGCCTTGTTTGGTTTTTCGCGGAACAGAAGCAGTGCACCAAGTGCTGCTATCAGCACCACTGCCAGGTTGTTGATGCAAAGTGTAATGCTTCGAGAAAACAAGCCTTGCTCATAAGCCATTACTAAAAAATAGACAGAGCCATAGTTGACTAAGCCAAGCACAAGGCCGCCCAGCACATCCTTCATGCTCAGGTGCAGTGTTCTGCGGAGCACTTGGTATGCTACTAAACAAATACCACTCAGTGCGGCTACCCCAAACGCCAGGCAAGGGAACAACTCGCGTTCATATTCATGCATTGTAAAAGATGAGAGGTAAGCGATGCCAAAATCTACAGCAGTGCTGCCAAGCAGAATTAGCAATGGCCACACTAAGTATCTGGTTTGAAATTTTTGCCCATCACTCTGCAGTGAAGCAAATACAACACCTGCCAAGGCAGCAATGAGAGCCACAGCTTTCAGCATTGAAAATTTTTCATCAGGTACTACCAAAACAAAAATGACAGCGGCAAGTGCCAGTGACATTTTACTTGCTATGGTGGCAACACTCACACCCACACGCTGCGCAGTGATGGCCATCAGGTAAAAAGTGGAAAGGAATATGAGGCCAAGTGATAGTCCGCCAACCGACCACACAGGCAATTGTATAGCAGATGAAACAGCAGCGGACAGGTCGCTCACCATGAGCACTCCGAACGCAAAGGCCGTGATGTAATTCACCACCAACGCAGGAAATGTGTTTACACCTTTCCGTTCGAAGACTTTGAAGAGCAGATAAATGGCAGCATTGGTAAGAACGCTGAAGAATAGATAAATCATTTGTTGAAATAAAAATTCAGTGAATCATTGTTTATCATTTCATGGCGTGCTGGATTTTGATTCAACTCCGGAGCGCGCACACCATTTTTGAAATTGAAACTTCCTGTAAAAACACGGGCCTCATCCCACAAGTCGCTTTCAATAAATTGATGCAGTATAGAAGCTCCTCCTTCAACCATCACAGACTGAATCTGCAACTGGTACAATACATCCATGACTTCATATAATGCTGCGCTTGATTGGATAGAATGAAACTGAAGCGAATCATTAAGCAACATCAATTTCACTTTTCGATCCTCAGTCTGTTGTTTGGTGTGAAAGAACAACAACGTCTTTGCCTCATTATTCAGCACAGTTGAATCAGGCGGTACATCAAGTGCATTGGTGAGTACTACCCTTAGCGGATTGTTTCCCAATACGTGCCGCACGGTGAGTGAGGGATTGTCGAGCCGCACTGTATTGCTGCCCACAAGTAATGCTTGCTCTTGAGATCGCCATAAGTGCACTAATCTGCGGGATGCGTCATCGGTTATCCAACCCACTGCGCGCTCTTCATTCAATCTAATTTTATCTATGTATCCATCATTGGTCTTTGCCCATTTCAGGATGATGTAAGGCCGTTGCTTTTGGTGCCACGTATAAAATCTTCTGTTCAGACGCAGACATTCATCCTCCAAAACATTTTCAACCAATTCAATTCCTGCTTCGTGCAATTTCTGAATGCCTCTTCCTGCCACTAATGGATTTGTGTCTCTACTCCCGATAACAACACATTTGAATCTCTTTTCAATTATTAAATCAGCACAAGGATCCGTTTTGCCATGATGCGCGCAGGGTTCGAGGTTTACATATAGCGTGGATGCCCTCAGCAGTTGTTGGTCACTCACATTGTTTATAGCATTCACTTCTGCATGTGGGCCACCATATTGTCGGTGAAATCCTTCGCCAATTATTTTACCATCATGTACCACTACGCAGCCCACCAAAGGATTTGGCGCAACGTTTCCCAGACCATTTGCTGCAAGTTGCAGGCAACGGTTCATAAATGTTTCGTGATTTTGCATAGCGCTTCGGCTTGCAATATGTGTGCGAACTATGGCTTCACATTCATTTCATTTGTCCAATCATGTATGTGGAAATTTTGCTCTTCTTTATCATAGCACTCATATACAGCAGTGCAGGATTTGGTGGTGGCAGTATGTATCTGGTGGTTCTTTCGGAATCATCGCAAAATCAAACCTTCATTCGCTTCACCGCTTTGATGTGTAACGCCATCGTTACAGGCACAAGTAGTTTTGAGTTTGCCATACGCGGCTGGGTTGCATGGCGGCAATTGATAGGCTTGTTATTGTTCAGCACCCCTATATGTATTTGGAGTAGCACACTGAGTTTCGAATCGCGCACTTACTCCTTGCTGCTTGGAGCCTGCCTGTTGTTGGCTGCAATAGCCATGCTTAGTCAGAGAAAAACTCAAGTTGAGAGCAATTACCCACCTGTAAGTAGATGGTGGCACTACCCTGCAAGTGCCGGTATTGGTTTGCTGGCAGGCATTACAGGCATTGGTGGAGGTATTTATCTCGCGCCACTTTTGCATTTGTCCAATTGGGGCAATGCCAAGCAGATTGCGGCAGCCAGTGCGTTTTTTATTCTCATCAATTCTGTTGCATCCATCATTACTCAACTCATTACCGAACAAATAATTCTCTCATACATTCACTTGTGGCTTGCACTGGCAGTGATACTTGGCGGCTATTTTGGTTCGCATAGCGCAGGCAGTTGGCTCAATCACAAGTGGGTGCGCTACATCACCATTGCCATCATCATTTTTGCCTCCATCAGAATTTTCATCAAACACTTATGAATATAAAATTGCTTGCCTTTGGTATTGCCACTGAAATACTCAATGGACGTAGTATTGAGTTGGAAGTACCTGAAACGATGAGTATTGGCGACTTGCGCAATTTGCTGGACAAACAATACATCAGACTTAGAGAGCTTAAGTCTTATGCAATTGCCAGAAACAATATCTATGCTTTAGATGATGAAATCATCAGTCAGACGGACGAGATAGCAATACTGCCACCTGTAAGCGGAGGATAAGCAGGTCAAAACCCGGCACGCATACTTTTACCCAAATATCAATTATTACATGAAACGAATTTTATTCTCTTTTTTCTCATTTGCCATAACCACTGTAGCGATAGCGCAATGTGAAGCAGGCGAAGTGGCTTTGACCATGAACATAGCTGTGGATCCCTGGCCATGGGAAACCTATTGGCAGATAGTGCCCAGCGGAAATGATTGTGGCGATGGCATTGTGGCTGAGGGCAGCAATCCTGCTGTTGGATGTGAGAATACAGCAACAGGCGATTCAGAATATCCGGCCAACACCGTCCAAACAGTAGGGCCTTATTGCCTCACAGATGGTGAAACCTACGATCTCATATTCAATGACAGTTGGGGAGATGGTGGTCTGGGATTTGAGCTGATGGAAAATGGTATAACCTCTCACATTTATTGGGCTGCCGGCTTTGATACCCAGTGGACATTTACTGTTGGTGATGTCAATGTTGGAGAAAATGATTCGCCATGCAGCGCTCTTGAAGTAGTGCCTAATGGAGCAGTAGTGGCTTTGAACAATGAGCTTGCACTTGCAGGATTTCTGGAACCACATCCTACTGGCGGCAACTGCGCAGCACTTGGTTTTTGGTGCGCAAGTGATGGTGATGCAACCAACACAGTGTGGGCATATTTTGTTGCTGAATCAGATGTGAGTTATGAGATAACAACATGTAATGAGGAAGGCTCGTTCGATACGCAGCTCACAGTTTTTCACGCTACTGAGTGTGGAGATTTTTCAACCTATGAAATGATAAGCAGCAATGATGACATGGCAGGCGGTTGCGGTGTTACCAATGGTTTTGCTTCTACATGTTTTGCATCGTGCTTAATACCTGGCGATACTTATTATATACAGTTGGATGGTTGGCAGGGTGCAATGGGCGATGCTCATCTTTCGGTGTATACTTATGATGGTGATGCAGAACTTGCGGGAGTTGTGAATAATGTTCCTTGTCCGCTGGACAAAGGACAAGAAGCGAACGGCAGCATCATTCCTTATGTGATAGGTGAAGGCCTCAACTTCACGTGTGAGTGGAGTGGGCCAGGCAATTTCGAATCAACAGATAACGCAATATACAACTTGCAGCCCGGAGTTTATGAACTCACATTGACTACTCCATGTGGTCAGGTGTTGGAAGAAACGTATGAAGTTTTTCTGCCCGAACCCTGGAATTTTTCTGCCACTGCCATTGGCCCTGATTGCCCTGAAAGTGGCAATGGAAATATCAACGTCAGTGTGAGTGGTGCAAGTGAACCATACAATTACAACTGGACTGCATTCAACTTCAGCAGCGATCAGCAGGACATATCAAATCTTAACTATGGCATATACAACCTGAATATAACTGACAACAATGGCTGCACTTATCAATACTCCACCGACCTGCAAGCCGAAGATGATTTTCAATTTGACCTGGGCAATGACACTACCATATGCAATGATGCATCGCTGCTCGTATTTGGACCTGCCGGTCTCGAGTATTTATGGCAAGATGGAAGCGCCAATCAATTCTACCAGATAGTGGGAAGCGAATGGCCTGCGGGCACCAATGCGCTCATACTTACTGCCAGCACTGAAGATGGATGCAGCTATACCGATGCATTTGTTTTCGAAGTAGAAATTTGTAACAACGTGACTGAACTGAATCAGCTCAACACATTCAGCATAGCGCCTAATCCGGTGAGTGAAGTGCTAACGATAAGCGTGCAGCACATGGTCAGCAATGCCAGCATACTGGTGACAGATGCAACCGGAAGGCGGGTGTCTGAAGTTCCATTCAACAATTTGCAGAACACTCAGATAGACATGAATTTTCCTGCGGGGCTTTATATGATAAGCTTGCTTCATGACGGCCACATTTCATCTAAGCGCATAGTGAAGCTCTAAAAGGCGATACAAAACCCAAAACAAGGAATCCCAAACCCACAATTACGGTTATCACCGTAGCTGTGGGTTTGTTGTTTTCAGGTGATTTGCTGTGGAATAAAAATTCAAAACCTCAACGCAACATGAAAAAGCAAATTACTCGAGTTGCATTGACCCTGACATGGGCCATTGCAAGCATCTTATCCAATGCGCAGGCATTGTCTATTGAAAAAACCTATGAGATAACCGGCAAAGCCAATCGCGGATTTCTGGGTGATATTCACATAGATGAAGCAGCAGGTGTGGTAGAACTTACATACTGCACCAAGAGCAACGATCGTTTGGCCAAGTTTGAGACTTATGTTTTCGACACGCAATTCAATTTTAAAGAACTGAAAACTGAAGAAATAGAATTTGAGAAGGCACGGGCGAAATACAAATGGTTCAGATATAAAGGCGAGACATACTCAGTAGAAGCCGTGAGTGTGGAAGCCAATCTGATGGGTACACTTGTATTGAAGCGGAAACTAATTACCTACTCATGGAATTGGTGGTGGGGTGGCTATGACAAGAGCGTGAAGTTGCTTGAAAAGGTGAAACCCAAGAATGACGAAGGCAACAAATACTTTTTGCACCGCAAGGCAGAGAATGATGAAACTGGCGAAGTGCTTGTGATAGTGGGAGAGAGGCAACAGGGCAAAGGAGCTGACGGCTGGGCCATGTACAAGCATTTTTCCGCTCTTATCATCAACAAGGATCTGGATGTCACCAAGACGACAGACTTCAATTTCGACTATCCACAGACCATAGTTTCGGCTTTTCTGGTTTCAAAAGAGGGTGGAGTGGATGAAGACAGTGATGACCTTTCAACCAGCGATCTGGCACTCATGTTTGCCCCGATGGGAGCGGGCAAAAAATTGCAGGATCCAAATCCTGCCAACTACACTTATGTGCGCTTTGAGAATGATGCTGACCTGATGCAGCGAAGCACCATACTCACACCAAATGCAGCCTGGGCCATCAACAGCATAGCCACTGTGGATGGATATACCTACATATACGGGCCGGCTAAAGCAGAAGATGATTATGCCAACCAAACTCTGGTAGGTGATCTGGATGCCATGAAGTGGAAGGCATTTCAAATAGCCAAGCTTGACACGAAAGGTGTGCTATGGATAAGCGCACCAAGTATTGATGACTTTGAAACCAAGGTGCAGGGCGGACCCAATCAGAAGAAGGTACCGGCATACAAAGGCAAAAAATTTCGCACATCTAACCTTGTGATCTCAGATACTGAAATATTCATCATGGGACAAAATTTCAAAATGAACAGTGAAGGCGGCAAAGAATTTACCGACCCAATCATGTTTCAATTCAGCGCGACTGGTGAGTTGAAATCTCAGTATGGCCTGCGAAGAGAAGAAAACAACCAATACGCGAAGACATCACCTGTGATGCAGGAGCTAGTTCTAAGTAACGATGGTAAAAATGTTTATTGGCTTGTAGGTGAAGTAAAAGGAGTGCGTGAAGATCGGGAACTCGGAAATAGTAAATACAAGGTATTGATGTATCCGAATGTGGCCAAAGTCAATCTGACAGCAGGCACCATTGGCGACTTTCAATTCTTTGGTCAGGAGAAATTTTTCTTGAATAACAGCATTCCCTTCTTACCAATTGATGAGGCCAACTCTATTGTCTTTTTCGGTGAGAGCAAGAATGGAAAAACACTTTGGTTTGGGAAAATGCCAACTGAATAACTCCACTGTACCTCATTGAAAAGGGCCTGCAATACTGCGGGCCCTTTTATGACATCAACGAGCGTCTTCCTTACAATGACACGCCAGCGAAGCAAACAAGGAAGGCGAAAACGATTCCCGGAAGCCAGAAAAGCAAACAAAGTAATAAGTCCAACCAGAAGTTGGTAGTGATTGATCCCTCGAATAAAAAGACTGCGAGAAACGGAATGAAAATGCAAAGAATAACCAACAACACTTCATTGGTATTGAGTTCATTTACATCTTCCATATTCGGTTTTGCAATTTGTTGAATCGTTTGCTTAGCCTCACGAACATCTGCCCTGTTAATAGCGTTTGTCTGTTTGCTTGACTTCTTAACGGCCTTAACCTTCAGGTCTGCTGGCTGCAATTCATTGCTTGAACCGGCCACTGCCTCCTCTTGGCTTGTCTCAACAGAAGAATTGTTCTCTTTCTCGGCTACCTGCAATGCTTCTTCTGCCATGGTGAACTCAACTTCACTTGCATTCGATGCCAAATTCTCTTGAGGTTGAACCGTTGCATTCGATAGCTTATTTATTTTAGAATTCCATTCTACATGGTAGCCACCCGTGTAGTGCCGCTTTTCAATAGTGCAACTGCCTACAATAAGCAAAATGCCAAAAAGGAAGAGGTAAGTTTTTTTCATATTTTTTTTTGATTTTGAGCGCTAAGTAAATACCACAAGTCGATACATGCATCATTCAATTAATTTACTTACTAAACCGAGATCAACCAGAACAATCCTATGCTATGACTGACCTTCGCTTATGTTTTTGCGTTTCATCCTCATTTGCGCTGCGTTAGTCCCTTTCTTTAGGCAGAATCATGCGTTTGGACAAACGCACAAATCCAAATTTGATAATGCAATGACCAACAATATGAAAATAGAAGTATGGAGCGATGTAGTGTGTCCATTCTGCTACATCGGAAAAAGAAAATTTGAACTGGGGCTCGAACAATTTGCACATAAAGACAGCGTAGAAATTGTATGGAAGAGTTTTCAACTCAATCCAAGTATAAAAACAGATACCACTATTTCTATCTACCAATCATTGGCCGATCAAAAAGGATGGACCTTGGAATATAGTCGAAGTGCTACTAAACATGTAACTGATATGGCAGAGGAAGTAGGACTACATTATGATTTTGATAAAACCATAGTGGCAAACACATTCAACGCCCATCGCTTGATTCATCTTGCAAAATCAAAAGGCAAACAATCAGAGGCTGAAGAACTTTTGTTCAAGTCTTACTTCATAGATGGAAAGAACATTGACGATGACTCCGTGCTGATATCATTAGGTATTGAGATCGGAATTGATAGTACTGAAACGGTCCAAATGCTTAGTGGACATCTATTCGAAAAGGAGGTACAGCAAGACATTTATGAAGCTCAGCAAGTAGGAGTTCGTGGAGTGCCATTCTTTGTCTTAGATGATAAATATGCATTGAGTGGGGCACAACAACCAGAAGTGTTTTTGTCCGCATTGAACCAAGTATGGGCTGAATTTTCAGAAAGAAATGCTACCACAAAACTGGAAATAAAGGAAGGTGCTGCGTGCACTCCTGATGCCGGTTGTGAGTAATGCTTAGTGTACATTTCGAACCATAAGTGATGATTTTATTCATCACAAGTTTTATGATTCGAGTTGCAACAATCTTCGTAAGCCTTTCAATAAAAACTTTGGATTTATCTGCTCAGTGTGAGGCGGGATTCATCCAGGATTGCAATGGCAATTGCCAACCTGCTTCTTGGGTGGGCGATGGTGTTTGTGACGATGGTGTCCAGTTTCCTTCGGATTTCATGTGCGCAGAGTTCAATTGGGACGATGGCGATTGTGGCGATTGTCCACCGGGTATGGTAGCAGATTGCAATGGCAATTGTTGGGCTGCTTCTTTAATTGGAAACGGCATTTGTCAAAACGGTGGATTGGGTGGCCCTGATTTCAGTTGTGAAATGTTTGATTTTGATGGGGGCGACTGTGCATATCCGGGTTGCACAGATCCATTGGCTACCAATTACAATTCAGATGCTGAAATAGATGATGGAAGTTGTTATTACACCTTATGCCCACCAGGTCAATTTGAAGATTGTAGTGGCAACTGCTGGGACAATTCTCTACTTGAACATCTGGGCAACTGGCATTGCAATCGCGGACTTTGGCTTTCCAATGCTACCTACTTCCACCATGGTCCAACGGAGCTAGACTTCAACTGTGCACTGTTCAATTTCGATGATGGCGATTGCATCACCCTTGGATGTACCGACCCACTTGCCAATAATTATTATGAACATGCTGATACGGATGATGGCACTTGCCACTATGGTGCTTGTTCACCAAACACCATAGACTGTATGGGAAATTGTGTTCCGGAAAACTGGATAGGTGAAAACGAATGTGATAGCGTTACAAATAATCCAATCGAACATCTTTTCAATGGCGCATATCCCGATCATCTTATTGCGAACATTCCGGTAGGTGAGAGTCCACGCGGAATGTGCATATTGCCTGATGGTTCTAAGGCCTATATAGGTTGCGGTTCAGAAATCACGGTGGTTGATCTGCCGCAGGATTTTGGATGCGCCACTACAACTAGCATAGACGTGAATGGATTGGCCTATACCTGCTCCGCCTCGATAGATGGATCAAGAGTTTTTATTACCAACCACAGCACCAATCAAGTACAGGTAATTAATACCGCCACTGATGTCATCATAGCCAGCATACCAGTAGGCGACAATCCAGTGAAAATGTGGACCGCTCACAATGGAGAGCATGTTTTTGTGTCGTGTAATATTGATGACCAAGTGTACATGATTAGCACCACTGCACTTTCAGTAGTCCATGTATTTAATACAGGCGAACAGCCTCGCAACATATGCACCTCTCCAGACGACTCCAGATTGTACACTGCAGATTGGCTTTCCTTCACTATGTCAGTCTTCTCTACTTCGCCACCTTATGAATTGATAGCCACCGTGCCCGTTGATTATTGGCCGCAAGCCATCTGGGCCACACCTGATGATAAGTATGTATTGGTGGCCAACTTCGGTTTCGATTTCAGCTACGATCATTGTTCAGTTATACGCACAGCCGACTGGCAAGTGATTGCTCGATTGCAAACTGGTGCAGGGCCTGAAGACATGGTTAGCATTGGTGAAGATGGACAGTATTTATATGTGTCCAACTGGGGAATGCCATGCTGTTTCTACACCGCATATGACTTTTGCTGTTCATCTTCTCCCCCACTTGGCTCTGCTACCATTATAGCACTTCCTGACTTCGATGATATTGTGCCACCTGGCACCTTCCCTGATACCATTCCGTATATCAATTCCACCCTTGCCATCGTTCCCTTGAATGCAGAGTATAGTTTTGGTATGGCAACACACCCTTCTGGTGAGTATGTCTATACTGTAAATATGAATAGCAGCACAATGTCAGTGATTGGTTTCGAAAATGAGGAATCGGTTTTGCCTGGCGAAACATGTTCAAATCCTATTGTGTTGGCAGCACTCACTGATTGTATTGAATCGTCCACTGCGTGCTACACAGATCATTACAATGAAGCATGTCAGTTTACAGAAATAGGTGCAGCTGATAAAGTATACAGCTATACACCAAACAATAGCATAACTGGCACATTCGATATGTGTACCTCCTCCTTCGATACAAAAGTTTATGTTTATGAGGATGCCTGTGGTGCCTACAACAGCGGCACAGCGATCTATTGCAATGATGATTATTGTGGCGTGAACGGTTGGCGATCTTATATAGAAGAAGTCACCTTATCTGAAGGTCATACTTACTATATCGTTGTTGACGGTTTTGGCAGTGCCGATCAAGGCGATTTCCAACTTTGCTTTGATATGGCATGCACAACAGACCTAGATCATGATGGACTTGTTACTTTTTCTGACTTCTTAATTTTCATTGCGGGCTATGGGATTGAATATGATACATCTACACTTCTTCTCATGCTTGCAGATTTTGGACAGATCTGCGAACCTTGATTCTAAATTCGCACGGAATACTTAAAGAAAACTTCGTGCAAGTCCAAACCCCATATACCCCCAAAAACAAAGTCCGAATAGTGACAGCGGCTTCACTCTTCGATGGACACGATGCTGCCATAAATATCATGCGCAGGATTATCCAAAGCACAGGGTGCGAAGTGATACATCTTGGTCACGACCGCAGTGTAGAAGAAGTGGTGAACTGCGCCATTCAAGAAGATGCTCAGGCCATAGCGATGACATCGTATCAAGGCGGTCATACAGAATATTTCAAATACATGTATGACTTACTGAAAGAAAAAGGCGCGGGTCATATTAAAATATTTGGTGGTGGTGGCGGAACTATTCTTCCTTCAGAAATTGAAGAGTTGCAGCAATATGGTATCGCAAGAATTTATCATCCTGATGATGGTCGTGCGATGGGTTTACAGGGAATGATAAATGACCTTGTGCAAAAGAGTGATGTGCCAACAGGATTTAAGTTGAATGGTGAAGTGGGGCACATTGGTGTAAACGACCACGGTTCCATTGCACGATTGATTTCCTCAGCAGAAAACTATCCTGACCAGCACAAGGATGAGCTAAAGAAAATTCAAGACATCGCTGCAAAAACACAAACACCTGTCCTTGGAATTACGGGAACCGGTGGTTCGGGAAAGTCTTCGATGGTGGATGAAATCGTGCGAAGATTCTTACTTGATTTTCCAAGCAAGAACATCGGAATCATTTCTGTTGACCCATCGAAAAGAAAAACAGGTGGAGCTTTACTGGGTGATAGAATTCGTATGAATTCTATTCGCAATTCGCGCGTTTACATGCGCTCACTTGCAACACGCCAAAGCAATCTCGCATTATCAAAACATGTTGCAGAAGCCGTTGCAATTCTCAAAGCTGCAAAGTTTGATTTAATCATTCTTGAAACATCAGGCATAGGTCAGAGCGATACCGAAATCATGGACCACAGCGATGTTGCCCTCTACATCATGACACCAGAGTTTGGTGCAGCCACACAACTTGAGAAGATTGACATGCTTGATTTCGCAGATGTTGTTGCCATCAACAAATTCGACAAGCGTGGCTCGCAGGACGCATTGCGCGATGTGCGCAAACAATACAAACGCAATCACCAATTGTGGGATGCCGAGGACGATTCGCTTCCAGTTGTCGGAACCATCGCATCTCAATTCAACGACCCGGGAACGAACGAACTCTACATCAAAATCATCCATCAAATTGTTGAGAAGACAGGCGCGGATTTAAAATCGAATTTCTTCCACACCAACGAGATGAGTGAAAAGATTTTCATCATCCCGCCAAACCGAACGCGCTACCTGAGTGAGATAAGTGAGAACAACCGCGCTTACGATAAATGGGCGAAAGAGCAAAGCGCGATTGCAGACAAACTCTATGCGCTTAATGAAAGCATTCGGGTTCTGGAAGAAAGTTCAATTGGCGGGAAGGACAACTCCCCCTCCTTTGGAGAGGGCCGGGGTGAGGTTGACGAAGCACTTTCGATATTGAAGGCTTCATTCGACAGAATCAAACTCGACCTTGATCCGCACAACTGGGAAATTATTTCCACATGGAATGCGAAGCGCGCGCTTTACAAAAACGCTGAATACAAATTCACGGTGCGCGATAAAGAAGTGCGAATCCAGACACACACCGAAAGTCTTTCGCACCAGATGATTCCTAAAGTGGTGACGCCATCGTACCGCAGTTGGGGTGATATTTTGAATTGGGTTTTGCAAGAGAATGTTCCAGGAGAATTTCCATACACCTCCGGTCTTTATCCTTTCAAGCGCGAGGGCGAAGATCCTGCAAGAATGTTTGCTGGAGAAGGTGGCCCGGAAAGAACCAACAAACGCTTTCATTACGTCAGTCATGGATTGCCAGCTAAACGCTTGTCCACTGCATTCGACAGCGTGACACTTTACGGCAACGACCCAGACCATCGTCCTGATATTTATGGCAAGGTGGGCAACAGTGGTGTTTCGATTTGCTGCCTCGATGATGCAAAAAAATTGTATTCCGGTTTTGACCTCGCAGACCCGAAGACATCTGTGAGCATGACCATCAACGGCCCTGCTCCTATGCTGCTCGCTTTCTTCATGAACGCTGCCATTGACCAGCAATGCGAGAAGTACATCAAAGAGAACAAACTCGAAAAGGAAGTGGAGAAGAAACTCCACGCGAAGTATGACGCGAAAGGAATTACACGACCGAAGTATCAAGGCGAATTGCCACAGGGAAACGATGGTCTCGGTTTGATGCTCCTCGGCATCACAGGAGAAGAAGTTTTACCGAAAGATGTTTACGAAAAAATAAAAGCATACACACTTTCACAAGTGCGCGGAACTGTGCAGGCTGATATACTGAAAGAAGACCAGGCGCAGAACACCTGCATTTTCTCCACCGAGTTTGCGCTGCGATTGATGGGTGATGTTCAGGAGTATTTCATTGAAAGAAAAGTGCGCAACTTCTATTCGGTTTCAATTAGCGGCTATCACATTGCAGAAGCTGGCGCAAACCCGATAACACAACTTGCGTTCACGCTTGCTAATGGTTTCACCTACGTGGAATACTACCTCTCGCGAGGCATGGACATCAACGAGTTTGGTCCTAATCTCTCGTTCTTCTTCAGCAATGGAATAGACCCTGAGTATGCGGTGATAGGAAGAGTGGCGCGAAGAATATGGAGTAAAGCTCTTGCGAAAAAGTATGGTGCCAATGCACGTGCACAAATGTTGAAGTACCATATCCAAACAAGCGGACGTTCACTACATGCGCAGGAGATTGACTTCAATGACATACGCACAACACTGCAGGCACTGTACGCGATTTATGACAACTGTAATTCGTTACATACTAACGCATACGATGAAGCTATCACTACGCCTACAGAAGAAAGCGTGCGCAGGGCGATGGCCATTCAGCTCATCATCAACAAAGAATTGGG
Source organism: Flavobacteriales bacterium (assembly GCA_046155615.1). GTDB lineage: Bacteria > Bacteroidota > Bacteroidia > Flavobacteriales_D > Sanyastnellaceae > JANNVZ01. Next base: position 113,079 of record JBJXFP010000083.1, read on the forward strand.
ATTAGCAAAAAATGAAAATCCGTTGCAAGGTTCATTCATCATTGAAGAATTGACCGACCTCGTGGAGCAAGCAGTATTGAGTGAATTCGATAAAATCACTGAGCGCGGTGGAGTGCTGGGCGCTATGGAAACCATGTACCAACGCGGGAAAATTCAGGAAGAAAGTCTCTACTACGAAACGCTGAAACATGATGGCCGCTTCCCGATTGTTGGTGTGAACACTTTCCTGTCATCCAAAGGTTCACCCACGATACTTCCCAAAGAAGTGATACGTGCAACAGAAGAAGAGAAAGAATATCAAATTACCATGCTGAAAAATCTGCAATCAGCCAATGACAAGGTGAGTGCAGAAGCGCTGAGCAAAGTGCAGAAAGCCGCCATCACCAATGGCAACATTTTTAGTGAATTGATGGAAGCCGTGAAGACTTGTTCGTTGGGGCAATTGACGCAAGCGATGTTTGAAGTGGGAGGGCAGTACAGGAGGAATATGTGATGTCTGAACCAAGATGACTATAATGAAGGTAAGCCTCACTCCACCACCAACTTCCCGCTCACCACACCACCACCTTCTGCAACTACTGAGTAAGAATAAACTCCGGCAGCAAGCAGTCCGCGTTCAATAACAACTTTGCGATTAGTGATGTTGGTACGCAGAACAATTTTCACTTGTGCATCAGTGAGCACAAACTCTGCTCGTTGTGGCGCATTTGTTCCACTCAACGTGCAAACAGTTTGTGCAGAAAATGGATTGGGAGAAAATTCTACCAGGAAATTGTCAGTAGAAATTTTTTCAATGTTGTCTGCTAAGGAGAGTTTCACCAACCAAACATCTTCAATGCCATTGGTTTCTGTGGCATCACCATCTGTTGAAGCGGATGTGCCGCTAAGCACATAGTCAGTAGCATTGAGTTGAATCACGCAATAGCCGTCATCATAGCCACCACCACCAATGGCTCGTTGCCACTCCAATTGGCCATCAGCATCCAGCTTCACTAACCACACATCATGACCGTCATGATGGCCTGTCACATCCGCATTATTAGACATCACAAATCCTGTTACTACAAAACCACCATCAATGGTTGGGGCGATGGAGTAAGCTTTATCGTCATTCCATCCACCAAGGGAATTTTGCCATTGCAATTCACCGTCATCATTCAGTTTGACTACCCAGAAATCATACGTGCCTTCGAAGCCAGATACATCACCATTGCTGGAGCCGGTGCTGCCTGCAATGGCATAACCGCCATCACTTGTCTTGCAAATACTTTGCGCTATGTCGGCATCTGTTCCACCCAAAGATTTTTGCCAAACCAGTTCGCCATCCGCATCGGTTTTTACTACCCAAAAATCGGAGCCGCCATGATTGCCTGTTACAACACCACTGTCCCACGAACTACTCTTCCCTGCCAATACGTAACCACCATCATCTGCCTGCACAAGCGAGTAAGCATCTTCTCCGCTGGCACCGCCCATGGCCTTTTGCCATTCAATATCACCCACGGAAGAAAGTTTCACCAACCAAAAATCAGGTGCTGCCACAACTCCAGTCACATCGCCATCACCTGAACCGGCACCACCGCATAGTGCGTAGCCACCATCTGTAGTTTGAATAACAGCATAGCCGTTGTCGAAACTGGTGCCGCCATAGCAACGTTGCCAATCAATCTCGCCCGCAGAAGTAAGTTTTATCAGCCAATAATCACTGGTGCTTGCACCGCCATTTTGGTTTGCAACATCTCCATCAATACTGCTTGTGGCACCCATCACAGCATATCCTCCATCGGTAGTGTTGATGATAGAAAAACCATAATCTGTTTGTAAACCACCTAATGTTGTTTGCCACTCCATCACTCCTTCGCCATCTGTTTTTATAATCCAATAATCGCAGTTGCCGTTGTTGTCTTCCACGTCCACATCATTGGAGAATGTGGTGCCACCAATGATGAAACCACCATCGGGCGTAGCGGCCAATGAGCGACCTGTTTCGGTGTTGGTGCCGCCATATTTTTTTTGCCACACTATATCAAGTTGTGCGCTGCCAATCATCGAGACACTGAATAGAAGTAAGAAAAGAAAATGCTGCCTTTTCATGGGGTTAGGTATTGAGGTGAAAAGTCAAAAATAAAGAGGCCGGGAAATCGTCTCTAACTATGATTGTTGTGATGTATGTGAAACTCATCAAGGCACAGAACAATAGCAAATCATGTTCATCGCAAAAATCACAGCCATCAAGGTGCAGACTATGGATGAGCTGCGCAGGCGAAACATGTACTTACTTTGAAAAAAATACAAGTCATGACAACTCAAATAATAACCGATACGAAAGGCAAGAAGGTTGCGGCTATTGTGCCTTGGAAGCGTTATCAAAAGATGCTTGAATAGTTGGAAGAACTTGACACCAAACGCAACAAGAATTGAGGTACGAACTCACCACTCAGTTGATGGAAACTGCAAAGACTTGTTCTCTTGAGCAATTGACACAAGCGATGTTTGAGGTGGGCGGGAAGTACAGGAGGAATATGGAACCCTCCACAAGAAAATAAATTGAAACGATACTTCTTGAATTCGCGATTATTCCTTAACAATATCATGAACCACTTTTGCGCCATTCGCCTGCTGCACTTCGAGCAGATAAATTCCTGAACTCAGTGTTTTCATACTCACAGTTGCTTGTGAGCTGTTGCAGGTTATGCTAAGTACAAGTTTTCCGGTAACATCACGCAAGGTTATTTGCACCATGGGATATCCGTTTGTAATACTCAGCACATCGCTCACCGGATTAGGGTATGCTATGAAATCATATAGGTGGTTTTCTTTAATACCAATGTACTGGAAATCAATTTCACCTGAAGCTTCTTCACAATCACCCGATGAAATCACCACATAGTATTCACCACTCTGAGTTGCGTTATAGCTCAGTGAATTAGCTCCCGGAATTTCGTTGCCATTGAAATACCACTGGTAGTTGTATCCAGCTTGGTTACAGGTAAGTGTATTCTGATTCACGTTTATTGTTGGCACAGGCAATAAGATGAAGTTTACATCCACAGTTTCGGAAGCGGTGCATTCGTCTGTGCTAACTGTCACACCATAAGTACCTTCTTCTGTTACATTGAGAAATGAAGTTGTGGCATTGGTGGTCCATAAGTATTCATTGTAAAATGGACCAGCATCCAGCGTTTGAATGTCGCCAGTACAATTGCCACCACTCACATTGATTACAAGCGCAGGAAAAGAAATGAATTCTACCTCCACCGATATGGTTGCGCTGCAACTTCCCTCAGTCACTGTCACATCATAGGTACCACTTTGCGTCACATTAATAAAAGATGTGATAGCAATGGTTGACCACAAGTAACTATCATAACCGGGACCAGCGTCAAGAGTTTGGAATTCACCTTCGCACTGGCCTCCTGTTACTTCTATCGTTGGTTCTTCCATATCGGAAAACTCCGCTATGTATAATTCTTCAACGCTGCAATCACCTTCGGTAACTGTTACAGTATAAGTGCCACTTTCCGTAATGCTGATAAAAGATGTGGTCGCCTCGGTGGACCATAGATATTCATCATATCCCAAAGTAGCGTTGAGCGTGAGCGCTCCCCCAGTGCAACCACTTCCAGTTGCCACAATATCCAGCTGAGGCACTTCATTGAACTCGATACTTTCTGAAATAGTTGCTGAACAACTTCCATTGTAAACTGTAACAAAATAGGTCCCGCTTTCTGCAACATTGATAAAGGATGTTTGCGCACTGGTTGACCATAGAAATGCATCATAAGAACCCACCACTTGCAAGGTCTGTACCTCGCCTTCACATACACCGCCCGATACATTCATCGTTGGGTTTGGTAGTGGATAAAATTCAACATCAAACGAAGTGCTGCCTTCGCAGCCCTCATCAGCCACAGTTACAGAATAAGTTCCAGAAGTTATCACATTTATAGCTGTGGATGTAGCTGTGGTGGACCAAACAAAGCTGTCGTATGCACCACTCGTACTTAATGTTTGTATGCTCCCTGTGCAAGTGCTTCCATTAGCAATTATTACTGGTGTTGGAGTTTCCACAAAATCTATAAATACAGTTGCGATTCCTTCACATCCATCATCTGTTATCACAACACTGTAGTTGCCTTGCTGTGTTACATTTATGGATGGTTCAGAAGAATTTGTTGACCACAGAAAAGAATCATAATCGCCTGAAATGGTAAGTGTCTGTACATCACCTTCACATACTCCACCTGTCACCATTATTTCAGGTACTGCAAGACTACCGAAAAGGACATCAATACTTACCGTGGTTTCACAATCCGAATCGGTAACGGTTACTGTGTAGGTGCCGCTTTCTGTTGCACTTATGGAAGTTGAGGTTTGGTTGGTAGACCATCCATAGCTCGTATATCCGCTAGGAACGGCAAGTGTAACTGCGTTGTCCTGACAAGGATTTCCAGTAACACTGATGGTAGGAATGGTAATGGCACATGCATTGAAATTTTGAGTGGAGTACAAACTCCATTGGCCAGAACCGTCCTGCACGCGCACATACATGATATGTGCGCCATTGTTAAGGTCAACAGGAACAACCACCTCAAACTCGTCATCGAAAAAAGTTTGGCCTGCTGGGATTTCAATTGGAAGCCCGTTTCCAAAACCGGGGTCGCTATCAAAGAAATATTCTGCTGCAATAATTTCATGATAACCCAGTCCGCCTTCTACTTGAATGTTGTGCTCATCATACAAGGACCACTGGCCTTTTGCATCCTGAACACGGATGCATAATTTGTGCACTCCCTTTGGTAAACCTGCAAGGTCAATGTCAAAATTTTCATCGACATCAAATGTGTTGAGCGGAATCTGAATGCCCAGGCCAAAGCCGGGGTCAGCATTGAAGAAATATTCTGCCGCAATAAGGTTTTCATAAACCGCCCCCACCACCTGAATGAGATGTTTGGTATAAAGCGACCATTGGTTCGCTCCGTCACGCACACGCATGTATAGTGTATGAACACCGTTCTCTAAACCAGCAACAGATAATTCAAAGTCCGAATTGATGTTTTGCCCGCTTACAGCAACTTGGGTTCCTTCACCAAAACCAGGGTCATCATCGAAGAAATACTCAAACATGTTGAGTGTGGCCATTTGCACGCCTCCAATCACTTGCACGTTTTTTTCGTCATACAAACTCCAGCGGCCTTCGTTGTCCTGCACTTCAACATACATTTTGTGCACACCTCTTGTAAGCGCAGTTACATCCACTTCAAAAGGCTCATCAATATCTTCTTCATTTCCAATGATGAAGTATTGTGCCGCAGCTTCATTGCCATCGAAGTAGCTGCGCATACGCGTAAGTGTCTGCGAAAGGCAATTGGCTGAACACAACAAAGACAGGATTATTACGGCTATTTTCTTTTTCATCCGAAAAAAGATTTGAGAATCAGGAACCAAGAAATCTCGTTCCTTACTTTCTCACACTCCATTTATTGACCGCTACCGTGTGCCTTAAGATTTATAGTAATTGTACCACCTTGCGGAGCGCTGGATGTTTGAAGTGTGAAGGTTCCCACTCGTGGTGTGCCTCCATCAAATCCATCTTGCGAGAAATTGAAAATGCCACCATACAATCCGACATCACTTCCGTCAGTAGCCGCATCGGCCCCGAGTGATGTGTCTTCCAACCGGTAGTTGGCATTGTATGTAAAATAATATACAGGGTCAATGAATTCAGGGTCTGTATTGTTCATGTTGTTTCCCGGCATGTTTGGAAAGGACTGGTTCGGACTATAGCTCATGTTGTTTTGAAACGAGCAGTTGCAGCCGTTATCGATTGGGTTCATGCTCCCCGAAGTTACAGCGTAAAAAATGTTGTTCCTGACTGTCACATTTGCCCCACTGCCGTTGGTCATGCCATAGAAGGCTCCGTTGGTTGGTGAAAACAGAAACAGGTTATGGTCTATCACCGCACCTGCGGGAGTTCCGTAAAAGAAATATCCCAAATCGGGCTTGTAAAATATGTTGTTGCGCAATATGAAATTGGCACCTGTATAATTGAAATTCGCTCCATTCGTGCCAGCGCAATAAATGATGTTTCCCTCCAGTATCCAGTTGTTGTATATACCAGATGAAGACAAGTTTAGAGCGTAAAAGTAGCAACCTGAAATTACTATATCATTGATGACAGTGCTTGCTGCTGAGGTAACAGAATTAAGATGCACACCTTTGATTACAGAGCCCGTTGAACCAGTTTGCAAGACCGTGGTTGTGAGCGCAGCATTGTATGGAGAAAACTCTGGATTGTGACCAGCACCTAACAAGAATAGCCGTTTGTTTAGATTGAATGAGGCATAGCTGAGAGAAGAAGGCTGAATGTAGATGGTGTCGCCATCTAATGCTGCGTTTACTGCTTGTTGAACAGTAACATAATCAGCGGCAAAGCCCACTTCGTTGTTCACCGTGTAAACGGTTGCATTTGCGCCCAACATTGATAAAAATGCAAGTAAGGTAAAAGCAATTTTTTTCATCCCGATTAATTTTTTTGTGAGAGCAATAATACTAATTCACAGTGGACGCCCTGAAGCGAAAAAATCCCAGCAAGCCTTAGCCACCCGCGCAATAACCTCCGCAGTCTTTTTCACTTTATCCCGAGTCCCAACCTAGCTCATCTCACTTATTGTTGTCACCAATTTATACCAATTAGGTGACACTTTTGTAAATATAAAAATGGCTGAATCCCTTCACCGCGAGGTCATGTAGCACATCTTGAAAAAGTGCTCTGGTCGAAATGTTTTAGGCTTTTTGGAGTTGGTTAAGCATCATCTTTTTTCATTCGCCTTTCTAGTAGCTATCCCACACCACCCTTGCCACCCGCGCAATCACCTCCGCAGTTTTCTCTTCACTTTCTTCTGAATTTGCAACAAACACTGCAATACAGAAATGCCTTCCATCGGGCAACATCACAATACCAGCATCATTGAAGGATTCAATTTTCCCTGTGGCTTCGTTGGTGTTACCTGTTCCTGTTTTGTGCGCCACTATTGTTCCTTCAGGCAACATGCCTTTTATGCGGTTAGGGCCTGAGATGGCATTCACCATGGCAGTCCACAAAAGAGGATGAGTTTTATCGGAGAGTATTTGTTTCTGATAAAAATTTTCAAGCAATTGCGCCATTGCTTTGGGTGTACTCCAATTGGAGTTTACATTTTTATAGAGGTTTGTATAGTCCGCGGCTATACCGATATCGATGATGCCAAGCGAGTGAATAAATTTCTCCACGGCAGCAGGGCCGCCTGCGAGTTCGAACATTTTGTTGCTAGTCACATTGTCGCTTTGACCAACAGCATAGTGCAGCACTTCAGACATCGGAAGATTGAACGGAGCATGAGGATGGTCCTCAAGAATTCCACTTGAGGTCTTTTGTTTCATGTCTTCTTCGTCAAATTGTATTTGTTCATCCATTGACATTTTTCCCTCATCTATCAAATGAAGCAATGCAAGAGCCTGAGGGATTTTGCATACACTCATCATTGCAAACTGTCTATCGCCTTTGAGTGAAATTGTGTCACCATCGGGACTAATGATGGCGACACCTACTTCCGCACGATAGGATGCCACGATAGAAGCAATAGAATCTCGCAACACACTGCTCTTTTGCTTGTCTATTGGCCCAGATTCACTTTGCGGAATTTGTTGATCGTTGCAGGCTGTAAGCAACAACCAAAATGATATAATGATTGATATGTATTTCATTGTTCTTGATAAATGAAAGAAGGATATGCTTGGACAATGTACGCTCACCAATATGTCACGAAGCCCTAAACGCTATTGGCTTATCCAACTTCTTGCTCTGACCAAGAAAAATTCGAGCATAAATCCGAAGCAATGCCAACTCGATAAACACAATATTCAATGATGTTAGCACTATCAATGGCAAATCGTTCTTGCCAATGTGACTGAACAACAAATCAATGCCGATAAATGTGGGTGAAATTGGCAGGCCCGCAATGATGAGACACGACAACAGAAACACAAACGCCACCCATTTTCTTTCCTGCACATAACTGTGGTAGCGATTGAGGTGAATGTCGTTGTCAATGCTTTTGATTTTACTCAGGCACAAATAGCCAACAGCAATAGCTACTAACGCACCACTCAGGTAGATAAGTAAATAACTTCTCTCGAAATCAGGATTGGACAATGCTATTGAAAATGCAATGAAGAATAATGCTGCGAATACGCTCCACCATGAACGCAGTGCATCACCACGTTGTGTGAATGCACGAAGTATCAAAACAAAGGCAATTGCTGAAAGCATGATTGGAAAAAAACTCACTACAGAATCAGCAAGCAAACCGGGTTTGAAATACGCAACCATAGCCGCACCAAGCGCTATTGCCAACACCAACCTCATCCAGTTTTTTGAAACGAAGGCCAATTGTTTTCCTATCCTCTTGAAAGGATTCCACAGCAGGCGATAATGCAAAGTATCTAGGTGAAATTCTTTTACTGAAAGCATGTACAATGAATTTCTGACCTTGCTGAATGCACTCCCTCCACTTGCCTCTTTGGGTGTGAAATAGAAATACATGTTGTGGATTTTGTAGCTAAGCACCGAAGGTGAAATCAACAATTGATAGGTGCGCAGCAATGCATTTCCACTGAAATGAATGAGCGCGATAGTGTGCCAGCCGAGGGCCACTTCTACGAACATCAATCCTATTTGAGTGATACTCGCATAGGCAATCTGTGTCTTTACTGTTGGCTGAACACGGGCCATGCTGTTGGCGAGTAATGCAGTCGCAGTCCCGATGGTGATAACCGCAAATTTTATCCACGGTTCATGCTCCCAGTAAGGGTAAGTGCGCAGCAAAAGGAAAACACCGATGTGCACAGAAAGTGACCCGTAAAAAACAGCACTTGATGTGGTGGGGCCTTCCATAGCACGCGGCAGCCATGATGAAAAGGGCAATTGTGCTGATTTGGTCATTGCTGCAATGACAATAACGAGGCAGATAAAAAATGAATACCACTGATGTTCATCGTGGTGAGTTTGTACTGCAAGCGCGTCATTCAATTGCATGAACACGATGTTCTCGTGCCACAGTTGATGGCTCATCCACATGGCGAGAATGAGGCAGATGTCACCAAGGCGATAAAGTGACAAAACCTTGATGCCATTTTTCACCGGTAGGTAGCGGTCGCGGTAAAATGCAATCAGTAAAAAAGAAGTGATACCAATTATTTCCCACCCGACAAATAGTGTTTCGAAATTTCCCGCAAACACCACAATGTTGTAAGCCGCGAAAAAAATTAGCATGGTGCAGAAGTATCGTTTGAATCCTTCCTCGCGGTGCATGTAATACTTGCTGAACACCCCCACCATCAATGCAATGAGTGAACCCATCCCAGAAAACACCATCGTGGTTTTATCGAAATACAAGTCAACAAAAATGTCGAGATGGGCATTTTGGAAAAGTGTTATGTGGCGTATGTCAAGCAAGGGCAGTTCATTGCACAACCATCCAATGGAAAACACGAGCATTCCTGCAAAATGAAGAGCGAGTGTTGCAAGTGCAACAGTTGAAATCAAACGCTCCTTCTTTCGGGGAAGTGTTGCTACAATCAAAAAAGAAATGAGCGGGATGAGTATGAAGAGTTGAAGAAATTCTTGCATAAATAATTTGTCAGTTCAATGTGTAAATCGGTAAATTTTCCTGTGTAGCATCCACAATGTAGTTGGTCTCCATCTCCTTTGCTTGTTCCGCAAGCGTGAGTTGGTCTTCTACTTTATTGATGGCTATGGGCAGTGGTTTGTAGAGTTGAAACGCACCATCCTTGTGGTAATAAAACTCCTTCGTATCAGGATGAATGGCAACAATGTGTACCCACTCATTGTTGTACCACTCGTACATCTCAGGAGTGGTTTTGATTGTGTTCAGCACCACTTCGGGATAGTGCTCCACGATTACAAGCAAGCGAACTGGGTCGTGTACTTCAATCATCTGCACGGGTAGTCCAGGACGCAAATCGCCATCACTGCTGTTGGCCACACCCACGAGGCCCATCACGTTATGCGGAAGTTTTGTGCCCGCACCCAACTTGTAATTGTCCACCCGCGAGAAATAGTATTCGAGGTTGATACCGCCACACACCAATCCGATGGGCCGCATTACAGCAGTCAATATCTTTCCTTCCGGGTCGGTTCTGTAATCATACGAATTCATGAAGGCGCGCCTGTCCATGTGGAGGCCTTTGGTGTTGTCGCGTCTTCCCACAACACACAGTGAGTTGGTGCCGTGACCCAACTCCGGGCGTGGCTCAAACATGGAAACAGAGCGCTTCAAAATTTCCTTGCGTGTGTGTTTCAGACTTGCTCTTGTATTGATGGAAGCAAATCTTCTTGTGCGCTCTTTCGCATTTAAATCCAATGCTTTTTCAAACGAAAGTTTGTTTTGTGCATGAAGTATTTTGTTCTCCGCACTCAGTATTCTTTCATCGTAATAATCAACTTGGTCGGCAGCGGTATCATGCAGGCCTCCAACAAATTGTGTTGCTGCCGGAATATCAATTCCGCGTTCATGCAAGTTTTTTCTTACACCTTCATGATTGGCCATGTGTGCAAACACACGCGCATTCACCGAGCCCGGCCGACCACTGCATGCACCACAATCGTGCGCGCTGTGGTGGGGATTGTTCGCGCTGCTGCTGCCATGAGCAATAGAATAAATGAGATGCGAAAAGTTTTTTAAAAGGCCAACACTTCGCAATACATTCTCCACGCGGTTGGTCATCTCATCAAGAGTATAGCCGATTTGCAAATTGTTTTCACGGTCTTCAGTATTGGTGTTTTCAATGGTGAGTTCAGAGTCGTTGTGCATGTGCGTGAATGCATCGGAAATAGCAGGACTCATGCGCGGACGAAACAGTGTTTGCAACAACTTCACTCCTGCACCAAAGCCAAGTGAAACAGAACTCAACGTGCCACCAAGAAATGTATGCGCATGGTCGGTGTAGAGCAATTCATGTT
>JBJXFP010000087.1:0-19840 GCA_046155615.1 Flavobacteriales bacterium
CACATCTCTATTTTCGCGCGCCCCGAAAAAAAAGGGACTACACCAGATGCTGAATGTTTCCAACCTGTCGCTGCGCTATGGCAAGCGCACCCTTTTCGAAGATGTAAATCTGAAGTTCACCCATGGCAATTGCTATGGAGTGATAGGCGCTAATGGTGCGGGCAAGTCCACCTTTCTGAAAATACTGGCAGGCGAAATAGAAGGCCTGACAGGAGAAATAAGCATGGGTACAGGCGAACGCATGAGTGTGCTGAAGCAAAACCACTTCGAGTTTGATGAGTACGCAGTGTTGCCCGCTGTATTGATGGGCAACAAGAAACTCTACACCATCATGAAAGAAAAAGATGCGCTGTATGCCAAACCCGACTTCAGTGATGAGGATGGCGAACGCGCTGCTGAATTAGAAATGCACTTTGCCGAAATGGATGGATGGAATGCTGAAAGTGATGCAGCCAACTTGTTGAGCGGCCTTGGTATAAAAGAAGAAATTCATCACAGGCTGATGAGCGAATTGAGTGGTAAAGAAAAAGTACGTGTATTGCTGGCGCAAGCACTGTTCGGTAATCCGGATATACTGCTATTGGATGAGCCAACTAACGACTTAGATGTTGACACTATAGGGTGGTTAGAAAATTTTCTTGCTGATTTTCAAAACACCGTAATAGTGGTGAGCCACGACCGCCACTTCATAGATGCAGTTTGTACACATGTAGTGGACATTGATTTCGGAAAAATTCAACTCTATACCGGCAACTACACTTTTTGGTATGAGAGCAGCCAACTGGCCCTTCGCCAACGTGCTGACCAAAACAAAAAGACTGAAGACAAACGCAAAGAGCTACAAGAATTCGTAGAACGGTTCAGTGCAAATGCATCGAAGAGTAGGCAAGCCACCAGCCGCAAAAAACTGCTCGACAAATTGGTGATAGACGATATACAACCCAGCAGCCGCAAATATCCCGGCATCATATTCCGGCCTGACCGTGAGTGTGGAGATCAGATATTGAACATCGAAAACCTCAGCAAGACATCACCCGAAGGTTTGCTCCACTTTGCTGATGTAACTTTCAAATTGTTGCGAGGAGATAAGGTGGCAGTGCTCAGCAAAGAACACGCGGCCATCACTTCATTTTTCCAAATCATAAATGGAGAAGAACAAGCGGACCAAGGAGTAGTGGAATGGGGCAGCACTATCACTACAGCATATTTACCCAACGACAACAGTTCATTTTTCAAAAGTGATGACAACTTAGTGGATTGGCTTCGCCAATTCAGCAAAGACAAAGACGAAACTTTTGTTCGAGGTTTTTTAGGCAAAATGCTTTTCAGCGGTGAAGAAGTGCTGAAGAAGTGCAGTGTGCTGAGTGGTGGTGAAAAAGTGCGCTGCATGATTAGCCGCATGATGCTGGCCGGTGCCAACTGCCTCATCATGGACGAACCCACCAACCACTTAGACCTTGAAAGTATCACAGCCTTCAATAACTCCATGAAAGATTGGCCACATGTGCTGCTCTTCACCTCTCACGACCATACATTCACTGATACCGTGGCCAACCGCATCATAGAACTGACCCCAAATGGAGTGATAGACAAACGCATGACTTATGATGAATATCTTGAAGATAAAAGTGTGCAGGAATTGCGCTTGAATTTGTATGACAGGGTGGCGATATAGTTTCAAATTGCAAATCATTCAGCCAAGAAAGAAAACCGTTGCCATTCAGAGGAGTGCCATACAAGTTCACAACCAAGCCCTGGCAATACGAAGGCAAAGGAGCTTGGATTTTTGTGACTTTGCCAGAAAAATTGTCGAATGAGATAAGAAAAAACTTCAGGCATGAAGAGGAAGGCTGGGGCAGATTGAAAGTAATAGCATTGATTGGCAAAAGCGAATGGCCAACTGCCATCTGGTTTGACACTAAACGAAACACTTACCTGCTACCTCTGAAGGTGGATATCAGAAGGAAGGAAAATGTAGAAGTCAACTCACAGGTTGAAATCACTGTATTTGTATGAAAAAATATGTGGCCCTGGAAGGCCTGGAAAGTGAACGAGCCAATTCCTTTTACTCAGGTAATGCATAGCATTTGTTTGAACTTCATCAACTTGTCACCTTTAGTTCTTCTCTGCTACTTTTGGCATTGAACAAAACAATCATTCAATAAATCTACACGTCATGAACTTACAAGATATGGGTATCCCCAGCATAGACCTGGCAGACTTCATCCACGGCAACGCTGAACAAAAACAAAGTTTTGTGCAGGCACTTGGCAAAGCCTATGAAGACATTGGCTTTGTTGCAGTGCGCAATCATCTGATAGATGCACCCACAGTAGAAAAACTGTACCGCGAAGTGAAGAATTTTTACGACCTGCCCACTGAAACCAAAATGAAGTATGAGGACAAAGCCATAGCCGGACAGCGCGGCTACACCTCTTTTGGCCGCGAACATGCAAAAGGCAGCAATGCAGGCGACTTGAAAGAATTCTGGCATTTCGGACAAGAGGTAACCGATGGTGACGCTATCAAGGCAGAATATCCTGACAACATATTTGTGGACGAGCTGCCTGCGTTTAATGAAGTGGGATTAAAGGCATACAGAGATTTGGAAAACAGCGGACGATATATGCTCCGAGCCATTGCGCTATATCTCCGCCTCGATGAATTCTATTTCGATGATAAAATAAAAAACGGCAACAGCATACTTCGGCCCATACACTATCCGCCAATAACTGGTGAGCCACAAAGCGCAGTGCGTGCCGGACAGCACGAAGACATCAACCTCATAACCCTATTGATTGGTGCCAGTGCCGATGGCTTGGAAGTGCTAAACAAACAGAATGAATGGGTGGCAGTAACGGCCTTGCCAGACCACATAGTGGTGAATGTGGGCGATATGCTGGAACGTCATACCAACAACAAATTGAAGAGCACCACCCACCGCGTAGTAAATCCGCCACGTGAGAAATGGGGAAGCAGCCGATACAGCATTCCATTCTTTCTGCACCCACGCAGCGATATGCGATTGGACTGCCTGCCAAGCTGCATACCAGCAGGCGAACAAGCCCAATGGGAACCCATATCAGCAGGTGAATTTTTGGATGAGAGACTTGCCGAGATTGGATTGAAGAAGTAGTTGTAGGCTTTCAGATAGGACCGATATGAAAAACCGCCCCTGCTGTCCTGCAGGGGCGGTTTTTTTATTCAATCAGGACATTGGGTTAAATGCTTTCGCAATTGCGCCTAAGTACATTCGCCCTCCAAAAATTTTTAGCCGTCAGAAAACAGATGTTTGAAAACTTAACCGACAAGTTTGACAGGGCCTTCAAGATATTGAAGGGCGAAGGTCAGATAACCGAAATTAACGTAGCCGAGACACTGAAAGAAGTGCGTAGAGCACTCTTGGATGCTGACGTCAATTTCAAAACAGCCAAAGACTTTACTGACAGGGTGAAAGAAAAAGCACTTGGTGAAAAAGTGCTCACCGCGGTAAAGCCCAGCCAGTTGCTCATTAAAATAACGCACGATGAGTTGAAGCTGCTGATGGGTGGCGATGCGCAGGAAATAAACCTGCAAGGCAACCCGGCTGTGATATTGATGAGTGGATTGCAAGGCTCAGGTAAAACCACCTTCTCAGGCAAGCTTGCCAACTACCTGAAAACAAAAAAAGGAAAGAAGCCATTGCTTGTGGCTTGTGATATTTATCGTCCTGCGGCCATAGACCAGTTGCATGTGGTGGGTGAAAGCATTGGAGTTGAAGTTTTTTCTGAAAGAGAAAACAAAGACGCAGTATCTATAGCCACAAAGGCATTGGCACATGCCAAACAAAATGGATTCAATGTGGTGATAGTGGACACCGCTGGCCGCCTTGCAATAGATGATGAGATGATGAAGGAGATAGAAAACGTGAAGAAGGCGATACAGCCTTCAGAAACGCTTTTTGTGGTGGACAGCATGACAGGTCAGGATGCAGTGAACACGGCACGCACTTTCAACGAGCGGTTGAATTTTGATGGTGTCATCCTTACCAAATTAGATGGTGACACGCGTGGCGGAGCAGCACTGAGCATCAAGAGTGAAGTGAACAAGCCCATCAAGTTTGTGGGCACAGGCGAGAAGATGGAAGCACTTGATGTATTCTATCCTGAGCGCATGGCCAGCCGCATACTTGGAATGGGCGATGTGGTAAGCCTCGTAGAACGAGCACAGGAGCAATACGATGAGGAGCAGGCCAAGAGGTTAGAAAAGCGAATCAAAAAAGACCAGTTCGACTTCAACGATTTTCTGGAACAGATAGGTCAGATAAAAAAAATGGGGAACATGAAAGACCTTGTAGGCATGATACCCGGAGTAGGCAAGGCGATGAAAGATATAGACATAAAAGATGACGCATTCAAACACATTGAAGCCATCATACAAAGCATGACTCCGAAGGAACGCAGCAATCCATCGGTGATAAATATGAGCCGCAAACAGCGTCTGGCAAAGGGTTCAGGAAACAGTATAGATGAGGTAAATAAACTGATGAAGCAATTTGATCAAACAAAGAGCATGATGAAAATGATGACCAACAAAACTCAGATGATGCAGATGATGAAACAGATGAAAGGACAGAAAATGCCAATGAGATAATTTGAAAATTTGAGAATTAGACAATTTGTAAGAATCCGTTTCTATCCGTGGTATCCGCCTGCCCCTTCAGGGTGGCCCATTTACAGAACCTCTATTAGATGAAAGCTATAGTTGAAACAACATACAATTTCCCCAATCAAACGAACTTTTACAAAGGCAAAGTCCGTGACGTCTATTCCATAGGTGAAGACCTTCTCGTGATGATAGCCAGTGATCGCATTAGTGCATTTGATGTGGTGTTGCCACGCGCCATACCATTCAAAGGCCAGGTGTTGAATCAAATTGCTGCACACATGCTTGATGCCACACGAGATGTGCTGCCTAACTGGAAAATATCCTCACCGGATCCGAATGTGACCATTGGCTACCGGTGTGAGCCATACAAAGTGGAGATGGTGATACGTGGTTATCTCACCGGCCATGCGTGGCGCACATACAAGGGAGGATTGCGCACATTGTGTGGCATTGCTCTACCCGAAGGTTTGAAAGAGCATGACAAGCTTTCACAGCCCATCATCACACCCACTACAAAGGCCAGCGAAGGTCATGATGAAGACATATCGCGCGAGGAAATAATTGCGCAAGGCATTGTGTCAGAAATAGAATACCAGAAATTAGAATCATACACGCATTCACTTTTCCAACGCGGAACAGAGCTTGCCGCAGCGCAAGGATTGATATTGGTGGACACCAAATATGAATTTGGGAAACGTAATGAAGAAATTATGCTCATGGATGAAATCCACACACCCGATTCATCGCGCTATTTCTATGCTGATGGATATGCAGAAAGGCAAGCCAGGGGAGAACAACAAAAACAGCTCAGCAAAGAATTTGTACGTGAATGGCTCATTGCAAACCACTTCATGGGTAAGGAAGGACAAACTATACCTGAGATGACAGATGAAATTATTGAATCAATTTCAGTTCGATACATTGAACTGTATGAACATGTGACAGGAAGCAAATTTGAAAAACAGCGATACGAAGATGCTGACTCAAGAATTGAAAAAAACATTCTGCAAAGCCTGAGTGCAATCACCTGAAAGCTGAAGCCACCACAGGGATTTTCGGATCAGCATAGTTGTAGAAACCTTCACCCGATTTATTCCCAAGCTTGCCGGCCATCACCATGTTTACTAAAAGCGGACATGGCGCATACTTAGGATTTCCAAACCCATCCTGCAACACGCGAAGGATAGCCAGGCAGGTATCAAGCCCGATAAAGTCAGCAAGTCTCAGGGGCCCCATCGGATGGGCCATTCCGAGTTTCATGACGGTATCTATTTCCTCCACACCGGCAGTACCCTCAAACAAAGTGCTGATGGCTTCATTTATCATCGGAATCAAAATTTTGTTAGCTACAAACCCGGGATAGTCGTTTACTGTCACTGGAACTTTCTCCAGCGATTTCGAAATTTCGAAAACTGTTTTTGTCACATCATCGGAAGTGCTGTAGCCCCTAATCACTTCCACCAATTTCATAAGCGGAACGGGATTCATGAAGTGCATACCAATCACCTTATCAGGACGCTTGGTTGAAGCGGCAATTTTTGTAATGCTTATGCTGCTTGTATTGGTTGCGAGTATGCAATGTGCCGGAGCTGCAGCATCCATCTGCGCAAATATTTTGAGTTTGAGATCCACATTTTCCGTAGCCGACTCCACTATCAAATCTGCATTTACCACAGCCGCACTCAGGTCGGTACTGGTGCTTAGTCTGTTCAGTGTACTTGCTTTCAGTTCCGGGGAAATGCTGCCTTTGGCTACTTGTCTTTCTAAGTTGTTGCTAATTGTAGCTACAGCTTTATCAAGGCTGTCTTGCCTGATGTCTATCAGCGTAACCTGATAACCGAATTGTGCGAAGACATGGGCAATGCCATTGCCCATCTGGCCGGCACCTATTACTGCAAAATTTTTCATACGAAATCAATCAAGGTTTTTGAAGGTGCGCGAAAATAGAAGAGCACCACCTACGGCAAGCGACCTCTTAGTGCAACTAATTTTTGATGAATTTACGAGTAACAATTCCATCATTGTGTTCAATGCGCAACACATAGCAGCCATTAGTCAGAGACTGCACATCTACCATGTACTGTGTGATTGTGCCTGCCTGTATCACTTGTCCTGACACATCGAACAACTGATAGGTATAGATTTCATTTGCAAGCAGGTTCTTAACATACAATTCATCTGCCGCAGGCACCGGATAGAGGTGAATGGCTGGCATTTGTTTTTCAGCCACGGCAAGTGCCGCATTGTTCAGCAGTTCAATTCGCGGGCCTTCCAGCACAAAGCGCATCAATTCGCGTTGTTCCTGGGTGAACATGTTGTAACAAGCATCCTTGGTATAGTCCATATAGTTCTCAAGTTGATCAGGCAAATCATCAGCGCCTTCATCACAAGAGTTAGCATCATAATCACACGTGTATTGGTCGCCACCCCCACACAGTGGAGTGTCAGCCATGCCATCATCTTCAGAACATGGGTCTGTAAAAAATTCATCGCCCCAGGTGTGTCGTAAGCCAAGGTAGTGCCCTACCTCATGTGTCAGCGTTCGGCCTAAATTATTTTCAGTAAAATCATCATCATCTGCTGTAGGATTGTTGCGGCCAACTGTGGTATAGTGGACAATAACACCATCATCACCATCTGTTGGTGCATTACTATTTGCAGGCCAGTTGTCCAATCCCACAGGCGGATAACTCATTCCGAAAATCTGCCCAAATAGTGTAGGCTCAATGTTGCATATCCAAATATTGAGGTAGTGTTCAGTGTCCCACGCATCCACGCCTCCGGTAGCGCTGTGCTTCACTTCATCCAATGTATTTTCAGCAGAAAACAAATCGAGTGTAAAACCACTGAGGTCGGTAAATGTGTGTGTGATACCGTTGGTTAGGTTTCCATCTGGATCGAACGTAGCAAGTTGAAATTCAATTTCCGTGTCAGCAGCAACAGGTAAAAATTCAATGCGGGTGTTGATGGCATCAGCATTCATTCTCCGGTAGTCTTCGTTCAGTACTTCCATTTGCGAATGCACAACGCTGTCAGCAATGTTTTGAGCATCGGTGTTGTACACTATGTGAAATACTACGGGTATTACATAAACGCCTCCTCCGCCTGCCCTATCAGACTTTTTTTGTTGCCAGGCTTGCAGCACTTCTTCATAGCCCCGATGCCATTCCGGCTCATTGGTTTCTTTCATTTTTATGAAATAGTCGAAGCCGCAGAACAAAGGCTGCTGCGCTGTTTGTGCCTGTAATACAGATGCCACAAGGCAAACCACAATCGTGTTGTAGAATTTTTTCATGGTTGTAAAATATTGAGTAATGTACTCTGGAAAAATGTTGGTTCTGAATAGGGCAATGAGTCAAAACAACTGCAAATGCCAATTGACACAACAAAACTATTTGTACATATTTTCGACAGATAGTAATACTATTTGTTCTTATATCAAACAAAAATGGCCACATCCGCGGCCATTTCATTTCGTATTTCTACAGCAATGCTCTACACAAGCATCATTACGGGATTCTCTAAATAGTCTTTTACCGTCTGAAGAAATGCTGCGCCCGTTGCCCCATCCACCACGCGGTGGTCGCAGCTAAGTGTCACTTTCATCACATTGCCGGGCACTACAGCTCCGCCTTTTACCACCGGCACCTGCTTGATAGCACCCACAGCCAGTATGCAAGCATCAGGCGAATTGATTATGGCAGTGAACTCTTCGATACCGAACATGCCAAGGTTCGAGATGGTGAACGTGTTGCCTTCCCAATCAGCTGGTTGCAGTTTTTTACTCTTGGCTTTCTCTGCAAACATTTTCACTTCAGCACCAATTTGTGCCAGACCCTTTTCGTTGGTAAAACGAATAACCGGCACGAGCAGCCCTTCGTCCACAGCCACGGCCACTCCTATGTGTACATGCTCGTTGTAGCGAATAGTATCACCGCGCCACGAGCTATTTACTTTGGGATGTCTGCGCAGCGCCATGGCACAGGCTTTCACCACCATGTCATTGAACGAAATTTTTACATCACCTTTCTCATTTATGCTCTTGCGGGCGGTTATGGCATTGTCCATATCAATGTCCATGGTGAGGTAGAAGTGAGGTGCTGTGAAGAGGCTGTCACTCAATCTGCGCGCAATGGTTTTGCGCATCTGTGACACATTTTCTTCCGTGAATTGCTCGGTGCCTGCCGCAATGAAAGCAGGTGCAAGGGCAATACCTTTTGACACAGGCGAAAATGATTCTATATCTCTGCGCACAATGCGTCCGCCATCACCACTACCTGACACGGTGGCGATATCTATTCCCTTTTCTTCTGCTATTTTTTTGGCAAGTGGTGATGCCTTTACACGGCCATTGCTGCTTTGCGTAGTTTCAGTTACTGTTGCACTTACATATACAGGTGCGGCCACAGGTGCAGTTTGCGAAGTTGCCACAGCAGATACCGCCACAGCACTGGTCGCTTTAGCAGCAGCCGCTGACTCAGCCATCAATGTGCTGATGTCCTCTCCTGCTTTGCCTACTATGGCAAGCAGTGCATTTATTGGTACTGTCTTGCCTGCTTCCACACCAATGTGCAGCAGCACTCCATTGTATGGAGACTCGTAGTCCATAGTTGCTTTGTCAGTTTCTATCTCTGCAAGCAGCTCGCCCACCTTCACAGTGTCGCCTACCTTTTTGTGCCACTTCGCCACGGTGCCTTCTGTCATCGTGTCGCTGAGCTTGGGCATTCTGTCTATTTCAGCCATTGTATTTTATTGACTTGTTGAGTTTGCGAAATCCCGATTCTTCGGGGTTGATTTGAAAACTTGTTGATTTGGAGACTTGTTGATTTGGAGATTTTAGGATTTGGTGTGCTACGATCAACAAGTCATCAAATCTCTAAGTCAGCACCTGCTCAATCTTTCACATAGGGATAATCATCCTGTGTGTAAACATCCTTGTAGATTTCAGAAGCATCTGGCAGTGGAGACTCTTCTGCGAATTTCACGCTATCATCCACTATCACTTTTATTTCATCTTCTACAGCTTCTATTTCCTGTTCGCTCATCCACTTGTTGGTGCGAATTACTCTCAGCACATGTTCAATTGGGTCTTGTGCCTGGTATTCGGCCACTTCTTCTTTCGTTCTGTACTTCTGCGGATCACTCATGCTATGTCCTTTGTAGCGATAGGTTTTTATATCAAGCAAGGTTGGGCCTTCACCTGCACGTGCTCTTTCGCAAGCGCGCTCTATGGCTTCGCAAACTGCCTCCGGGCGCATACCATCCACAGTGGCTGAGGGCATCATGAATGATGAGCCAAGCATGCTCAGGTCAGTAACATTCGAGGTTCTTTCCACTGAAGTTCCCATGGCGTATTCATTGTTTTCAATTATGAATATAACAGGCAATTTCCATGTCATGGCCATGTTGAATGTCTCGTACAACGCGCCTTGTCTGGCAGCACCATCGCCAAAGAATGTGAGCGTGACATGATCTTCGCCACGATACCAGTCACCAAAAGCAATCCCTGCACCCATCGGAATTTGCGCTCCAACAATGCCATGGCCACCATAGAGATTTTTTTCTTTGTCAAACATGTGCATGCTTCCGCCTTTACCTTTAGATAGTCCTGTGGCTTTGCCATACAGCTCAGCCATCACACGCCTGGGGTCGCTGCCCATGGCCAATGGATGTGCGTGATCACGATACGCAGTAATTACTCTGTCAGTCGGGCGTATGGCTTCCATCATACCACTCAGCACAGCCTCTTGCCCAATGTACAGGTGACAAAATCCGCCAAATTTTTGCTGGATATAAAGGTGTCCGCATTTCTCCTCAAACCTGCGCATCAGCAGCATTTCGCGGTACCATTTTATGTATGTGTCATTACCGAAGCGTTCGGCTGAAGTGGCTTTGCCATTGGTCTTCGTGCCGGGAGCGGTCTTCTTCACAGTTTCTGTGGACATGTTTGTAGCTTAAAAATAAATGAGGTCAAATATAGAAGCCCCTCATGCGAACAATGGTGTCAGCATTGTCAAGTGACTTCGCCACGTTGTGTTGAAAGATTTGATTGAAATGTCTGATGCAGAAATTCAAAAGGCATCATCATTGAATGTCGAAAAAATGCCAATGAATTTCATATTCTAATGTACCCGAATCCACAGCTCCTATTCATTCCACTCATGCTTGCACTGCTATATTCCTTCAATACGGGCACGCCTCTCGCCAAAAATGATTTGCTCGGAAAATTTGACCCTGCAAAACACGCAGACTTTGTGAAAATAGATAAGAAGCACACCACGAAGGACAACATCTACATGCGCAAATTGGCTTATGATTCGTACAAAAACATGCATGACTCGGCTAAGAAGGAAGGCATCACCATCACGATTATTTCTGCAACAAGAAACTTTGACTACCAGAAAGGCATTTGGGAGAAAAAATGGGTGCGTGAGAAGTACAAAGGATGGAGCGATTTGGACAAAGTGAAAGACATCATGAAATACAGCTCCATGCCCGGAACAAGCCGCCATCACTGGGGCACTGATGTGGACTTCAACAGTGTGGAACCGGCATATTTCAACAAGCCTGAAGGCAAAAAACTCTATGACTGGATGGTTAAAAACGCCTCTCACTTCGGCTTTTACCAAACTTATACAGACAAAGCAGCAGGCCGCACCGGCTACGAAGAAGAAAAATGGCATTGGAGCTATATGCCATTGGCTAAAGAATTTCTGAAACAATACAATACAACAATCACATACGCTGACCTCACGGGATTTTCAGGCAGTACTGAAGCCAAGGCCGCACAGGCTTTCGAGCTTTATGTAAATGGCATTGATTCCAGTCTGAAATAAAAAAGCCCTGAATCGAAATTCAAGGCTTTGATTGACACGAGGGAGGAAGATGGGGTTCGAACCCACGACCCTCGGTACCACAAACCGATGCTCTAACCAGCTGAGCTACATCCTCCGTGTAAAAAATTGAGGGCCGCAAATAAAGCGCAGTTTTATTGTTGAGGCAAATGGTATTTTATGCAATGAAACTCCGCAGACAATCAAGCATAGTTAGTGCGTTCTATCATTGCGCACCTTGAGTAGCCAACCACTTAGCATATTGTTTACCACTTCATGGTTTCCCGGTAAGGCGCACCATACCCTGGGAAACTTTGTGCAACGCCATGCTGAGGCCATAGCTCTACATCATCAGGTGCATGTGCTATATATAAGTGCACTGAGTGGAGCCACTTCAACAACGATAGAAGACACCAACGAAAATGGAGTAAACATTACCAGAGTCTATTTCAAACCCGGTGTTGGCAATCAACTTCGTTGCAGACTTGCGTTCAGCAAAGGATTGCACCATCTGCTAAATGAAAAAGCATTGTCATTTGATCTGGTACATCACAATGTAATATGGCCATCGGGCTGGCAGGCGCTGAGGTTGAAAAGGCAGCATTCTATCCCATACATCATCACAGAGCATTTCACCATTTATGATTTGCTGGCGAGGCAAGACCAACCTTTACTACTCAAGTGGTTTTCTAAAAAAATTGCAAGGCATGCAGCGGCATTGTGCCCTGTGAGTGACGACCTTGGGAAGAAAATGCAACGATATGGCCTCCAGGGTCTATACATAACAGTGCCTAATGTGGTTGATACAATGCTATTCAAGCCCGGCACCACCGCTACAGATGGTGCCACTCAATTCATACACTTGAGCAGCCTGTGGGATGCACAAAAGAATATAAGCGGAATACTAAAGGCATGGAAAAATGCAAGCGATGAGAACCCCAACATTCATCTGCATATAGGTGGTGACGGAGACTTCCAACACTGGCAGAATGTGTCACACCAACTTGGTATCAATCCTCACTGCATTGCATTTTTTGGAGAAAAAAATCCGGCTGAAGTAGCTGCACTGATGCAACAAGTACAATGTCTGATTCAATTCAGTCATTTCGAAAATCTGCCCGTGGTGATATTGGAAGCAATGGCCTGCGGCTTGTACGTGATAAGCTCTGACGTTGGAGGTATAAGCGAGCACATCAAGCCCGAACGTGGCATTCTCATTAAACCTGACGATGTGGCAGCACTTGCCGAAAATATTCTGCAGATTGCAAAAGACAACGTGCAATTTGATAGCCTTCGAATTCGTGAGTATGCAGTAGCTCATTTCAGCAGAGCGGCCATTGCTGCAAGATATACGGCTGTGTACCGAGAGGTGCTTGCAGGCCCACGAAATGATGTTTGATTTGCGCCCTACTTCCTTCTTCTAAACAGGTGCTTCATACTGAAAACAAAATCAGCCTGACCTTCCTCTTTGCGGTATTCTGTAATAAAAAAAGTGGTAGAAGTGACCAAAATAACGTGCCGTGTACTTACGGTTTTTCTCTTCTCCTTACCTGTTATTTCCAGGACTATCGAAGTGGAATCGCCCCGTGCATTGACCTGTGATACTGTCCAGAGGTCGTTGTTGTAATTGATGATTTGTCCATCAGTACTGGCAAGTGCTTCGCCTTTGCCACCACTTACCACGCCCTCGCCTTCATCATATACCACGTCAAATTTCCACTTCTTACCATCCCAACTGCTGGTGCACTTGGCAGACATGGTCATGGTTTTTCCCTCATCGTTCACTACAAATTCGAAGTATCCATCCCAATCGCCTGTGATGCGTGAAAAAGCGATATTGACAGGAAGACTATCGGTTTGCGATTGGGCGAGGGAAGAAATAAACAAGCATAGAATGCAACTGATTTTTTTCATGTATTCAGGCATGTATTGAAGAAAAAAGCGATCATTCAAAGATAACAGAAACTGACTTTCCGTGAGCTTGCTCACAGGCTTGCCCATCTTTGCCAACTACTACAGCAAGCAATATGTACTCATTGATAAAACTAAAACCAGGCAAAGAACATTCATTGAAACGCCATCATCCGTGGGTTTTTTCCGGAGCAATAAATCAACAGGCCAAAGACATTCTGCCGGGTGATACAGTGGAGATTCAGAGCTACAATGGTCAGTACCTTGGTCATGGTCACTATGCTGATGGGAGCATTGCAGTGCGCATTTTCAGTTTCACCGGTTACGATGCCTCTTCATCATTTTGGTTGCACAAACTGGAGTCTGCATATGCGCTTCGCGAAAAATGCGGGCTGGTGAACAATGCTGAAACAAACATCTATAGGTTGGTGCATGCCGAAGGTGATGGTATGCCAGGACTCGTTGTGGATATTTATGGAGATACGGCAGTGTTGCAAAGCCATAGTGCAGGCATGCACCATGTAAAATCATTTTTGTGCGAAGCACTGCAAAAAATATATGGCTCAAGACTAAAAAATATTTTTGACAAGAGTGCTGCGAAGCTGAAACAAAATACAGGTAAGGAAATAGAGAACACATACCTGAGTGGATCACTTACAGGCAACATAGCATGGGAACATGGACATCGGTTTTTGATAGATTGGGAAGAGGGTCAGAAGACAGGCTTCTTTATAGACCAGCGCGAAAACCGCAAGCTGCTTGCGCAGTATTCCAAAGACAAAAAAGTGCTGAACACATTTTGCTACACCGGAGGATTTTCGGTATATGCACTCAAAGCCGATGCAATGCTGGTTCACAGCCTTGACAGCAGCCAGCGCGCATTGGACATCACAACAGAAAATATCAAGTTGAATAAATTAGATGAACAACGCCATGCGTGCATCAAGGCGGATGCAGTTGAGTATTTGAAAAATCTGCAAGAAGATTATGACATCATTGTGCTTGATCCTCCAGCATTTGCTAAGAACATCAGTGCTCGTCATAAGGCGATGCAGGGTTACACACGCATCAATGAAGCAGCTATCAGGCAGATAAAAAAAGGAGGAATAATCTTCACATTTTCATGCTCTCAGGCAGTGAACAAAGAACAATTTGCCGGTTGCGTGACAGCGGCAGCAATACACGCAGGCCGTGATGTACGCATATTGCACCAACTGCATCAGCCTGCTGATCATCCGGTCAGCATGTTTCATCCTGAAGGAGAATATCTGAAGGGCCTGGTGATTGAAGTGACCTAATCTTATTCTCGTCAACAGAAAGCAGACAGAGTGCACGTTGATATGAACCTTCTATTGCAATGCGAGATGTGCAGCAGCTACTACAATTGATTTGCATGCTGCGAGCTTTGTTCAATTCTTCTTTTTTTCAAGTCCGAACCTTTCGCGCAAAGATTTTTTGCGCTCCTTTACCAGCACCATTCTTATGCTAAGGCCTGAGTCGTGAAAAACAAAAGCATCAGTACCACCCAAATTAATGGACGGCTTATAGTCCCATGAAAAAGTGATGCCTGCAAGCGTGACTTCCACTCCGGTGATGGGAGTGAAGCCATAGTAAATACTTGCAACACCTCGCTCCTGCCCGATATGTGGCCCAAGACCAAGGTAGTAGTTAAATCTTCGACCAATGAACTTGCGGTGATATTCCACCAGCCCTTGCAACTGCCACCTGTCGCGATTGGTGGTAATAATGCTTTCAAGTGTTCCTTGTTTCCAAAGCTTTTGCTGCACTGTAAGACCCAACTCAGTACCAGCCCTCAGTCCGGCTGAAAGGAAATAGGTCTGTGCAGAGCTGCACAAAACAGCACAAACTAAACATGACACCAGCAAGGCATTTTTCATCATTCAATTTTCATTCATGATTGTTTTCAGGTAAACCACAAACTGATCGGGAAACTCCACATTGGCTGCATGTGCAGCATTAGAAAAAGTGCATACACGCGCTGGAGGAATATTGTACCTGCTCACCAATGCATCCCGCGTGGTGGTTGGTATAAGTATATCGAACTCACCCCAGACAACGTACACCGGACATTGCCAACTGAAGATATGTGTATTCAATTCATCTTCATTTTCAATAAGCCACTCTAGCAATTTTACTTGCACAGGTGCAGCCGGTTTGCTTCCATACTTCACCATTTGCTTGCGCAAAAAAGTTGGTATATATGGTTGGTCATGAAACACAAGATCGAGAGAAATTTTATTCTCGCGCACATCAAGCGGTGAGAGCAGATTGCGCACACTCTCTACACCAAGTGTATGTGCGAGACTATCGGCATAGGCGCTGGTGTAGCAACAAACAGGCGAATCGTAGATGACCAGTTTGTTTACCAACTCCGGATATTTTTCTGCGAAAAAAGCCGCAACAACACCACCATAGCTGTTGCCCAACACAGCTATTGGTTCTGCTATATGCAATGAATCGAGCATGAGCTTGATGTGTTGCACTTGCGCCTGAATGCTGAAATCCAAACTGTCTCCTGAGCTGCGACCACAATAAAGCAGGTCGGGCAAAATCAAATCATATTCGTTGCGTAAGGCAAGAGCAGTGCGGTAATATTGACCAACGCCACTTGCACCATATCCGTGCAATAGCATGAGTTTTGGTTTTCCATTGCCACAGTATTGCACATGGTGAGTGCCCGAATCGCTTTTGAAGGTGTATGGATCAATTCCTTTTCGGTCAAATTTTCGGTGCTGATGGTTGTCAACTACACGCAGCAGATTACACGATTGAACACAGCACAACAGTGATATAATTAAACAAATGAAGATGCGATTTGAAATATTCATAGTAGCTGCAACAATGATAGGCAAACAAAACATGTGCAACGGATCTTGCAGCGACATGGGAGTACTCAATACCATTGCACCATGAAAACGAAACGTATTGCAATAAATGGATTCGGTCGCATTGGCCGCACACTTACGCGCCTGCTGATGCTCGAATCATCGGTGGAAGTAGTGGCAATAAATGACCTCGCTGATGCGCATACGATGGCTCATCTTTTCAAATACGACTCGATACACGGTAAATGGAATGGCTCGGTAGAAACCACAGCTGATGAGCTGCAAATAGATGGAAAAAAAATGGGCTACACTGCTGAAAAAGATGCCAGCAAACTACCATGGCACAGACACGACATAGATGTGGTGATAGAATGCACCGGCACCATGAAGCATCGCGCGGAAATAGAACAACACCTGCAAGCCGGAGCGAAACGTGTTCTGCTGAGC
This sequence comes from Flavobacteriales bacterium, assembly GCA_046155615.1. Lineage (GTDB taxonomy): Bacteria > Bacteroidota > Bacteroidia > Flavobacteriales_D > Sanyastnellaceae > JANNVZ01. Next base: position 16,685 of record JBJXFP010000087.1, read on the forward strand.
GCGCCACCCGAAGACGAAAGCATCACCACCATAGTGCTTGGAGTGAATGACCAACTGATAAATGCAGATGACAAGGTGCTGAGCAATGCATCATGCACTACCAACAATGCTGCTCCGATGATTCAATTGCTCGATGAACTGTGTGGCATAGAAGGCTGCTACATCACCACTGTGCACAGCTACACAGGCGACCAGCGCCTGCACGATGCCCCGCACCGCGACCTGCGCAGAAGCAGAGCAGCAGCTCAAAGCATCATACCCACTACCACAGGTGCGGCCAAGGCGCTTACCAGAATATTTCCTCATCTGAGTGAGCGCATGGGTGGCTGCGGCATCAGGGTGCCGGTGCCCAATGGATCGCTCACTGATATTACGTGCACTGTGCGTCACATTCTGAGTATTGACGAAGTGAATGCCGCATTTAAACATGCTGCAAATAATCGTTGGCAAAACATTGTGGAATACACTGAAGATCCAATTGTATCGGTGGACATCATAAACAATCCGCACTCGTGTGTGTTCGATGCACAACTAACTTCGGTGATAGGCAATATGGTAAAGGTGGTGGGCTGGTATGACAATGAATATGGCTACAGCAGCCGATTGCGGGATTTGATATTGAAATTGAACTAAAAAGAAAAGGTGCTGTGAAGCACCTTTTCTTTTTAGTTCAAGCAAAATATTTTCATGCCTTCATCATAGCCAAACTTTGTGCAAGTCTGTGCTTTACCTCTTTTCGTGCTATTATATAATCGAGGAATCCATGCTCCAACACGAACTCCGCACTCTGAAAACCTTCGGGTAAATCTTTACCGATGGTTTCCTTCACTACACGCGGGCCGGCAAAGCCAATCAATGCTTTAGGTTCGGCTATGTTGATGTCGCCAAGCATGGCAAAAGATGCAGTAACACCACCGGTGGTTGGGTCAGTAAGGTAAGAGACATAAGGCAATCGGGCCTCGCTCAATTGGGTAAGTTTTGCGCTGGTCTTTGCCATTTGCATCAGCGAAAATCCTGCTTCCATCATGCGAGCTCCACCAGATTTTGATATGCAGATAAAGGGGCATTTATGCTTGATGGCGTGGTCAACCCCGATGGCAAATTTTTCGCCTACTACACTGCCCATGCTGCCACCAATAAAAGCAAAATCCATACATGCCACCACTGCCTTTTCACCTTCTATGTTTCCCATCGCCACACGCATGGCATCCTTCAGTCCTGTCTTTTTGATGGTGGTTTTTATGCGGTCTTTGTAGCTTTTTGTATCCACAAAACCAAGTGGATCGGCACTGGTGAGATTCGATGCCACCTCTTCATATTCGTTTTCGTCAAACAGAATACTAAAGTATTCGCGTGAGCCAATTTTTTCATGATGCTGACACTTGTCGCACACCCAGTTGTTTTCTGCATGTTGCTCACTGGTCATCACATTCTTGCATTCGGGGCATTTGTACCACAAGCCCTCAGGTATCTCCTTCTTCTCTTTGCTTTTGGTAGTTATGCCTTGTATTTTTCTTTTGAACCAACTCATTGTTTTCTCTTTAGGTAATGTGGCAAATATGGTATAAGGTCAAAAATCTGCATGCAGCTATCGCATCAGGGATAGAGGCTGCGCACCACACCAATCTGCGCAAGGTGGTGGTCGCCATGCCATGCATAGAGTGCGAGTGCCTGGTCTATGCTGGTAGTGGTGTTGTATTGTGGATGCACATACGTTTTTTTGAATTGCTCAACATCAGTACTTCGCAGTGATGCTACCAGCCTGCGGTGCAGAACATCTATCATTTGCAGGGCAATCAAAATATTTCCGTGTTTTGCTTCGTCAAATTCGGCCCATTGGTTTTCGTCATAAGGATTGATGGTGGGCTGGTCTGCGGTGAGCGCAAGCTTCACACGGATGTAAAAATTGCAATGGCTGTCGGCCAAATGATAGATGATTTGGCGTGCACTCCATCCGCCTTCTCGGTACGAGGAAGCAAGTTGATTTTCGTTCAATTGCTCAGCCATGTTTCGCAATCGTGCGGGCAAAGTTTCTATGCGTTGCAAAAATTCACTGCGCATTTGCGCATCAATAAATGGCGGAGCGGTGTATTTGCCAATGGGATAGATGTGAGGGTTGACTGCGGTGCTTTCCATATTTACTCTCCTTTGAATTGTGGTTTTCTTTTTTCGAGAAATGCGCTCACCCCTTCCTTGTAATCATGCGAAAGTCCACATTGAATCTGTAGGTCTTCTTCCAATGCAAGTTGTGCATCAAGTGTATTGTTCATGGCATTATTCAATGCACGCTTGGTCAATGCAAAACCTTTGGTAGGCATGGCGGCTAAGTATTCGGCTATCTTTTTTGTTTCGCTTTCCAAAGCATCGCCAGCAAACACTTTGTAGAGCATTCCCATGCGTTCTGCCTCTGCTGCGCTCACCTTGTCAGCCATCATCATCAGAGCCGAAGCTTTTTGAAAACCGATAAGGCGCGGAAGAAAAAAAGTTCCACCACTGTCGGGTATCAACCCGATTTTGGAAAAGGCCTGAATGAACGATGCGCTCTCAGCCGCCACCACCACATCGCAACACAGCGCAATGTTGGCACCGGCACCAGCGGCCACTCCATTCACCGCAGCTACTACAGGTTTGCTCAAGTTTCTTATTCGTGTAATGATGGGATTGTAGTGTTCGCTCAAAATCTTTTGCAAACCCGGACCGTTCGGATCACTGGCCTCAGCCAAATCTTGACCTGCACAAAATGCTTTTCCACTTCCGGTCAGCACCACAGCTCTTATTTCAGTGTCACTCTCGCAACGATCCAATTCTTGCTGAAGGGCGAAGGCCATTTCGCGATTGAAACTGTTGAACACCGTTGGCCTGTTCAGCCAAAGCCATGTCACATTGTTTTCTTGTCTTGTAATAATTGTATTGCTCATTCTTTGGTTTTTTATTCATTGCTATGGGACACGGATGAACACTGATTGAAATGGATTTGAACGGATTAGAATCCACGTAAATCTGTTTCAATTCGTTCACATCCGTGTACTATCTGATAATGATTTCATCTGCAAAAATCCAAGGCTTGCCGCCTGCACCAAGATGCCATGATGGAATAACATCGAACGCAGGTTTTACAATCAACTTCACATAACGCCCTGAGGCGCGCAAGTTTTT
>JBJXFP010000089.1:0-6523 GCA_046155615.1 Flavobacteriales bacterium
GTTCAGCGGTGCCCTCGTTATCAGGATCACCACCCCCATAGTAATTGTCCCAGATTTTAAACTCAAAGTTGATATCATTATTGACGATATCAGTCCACTGCGAAAAACAAGTGGTGTGAAAAGTCAAAACCATAAGCATCGCAAGTAATAAGTAACTCTTTTTCATTTTGATTTGTTTTTGTTGGTTTGTTGAACTAAAAATTTGATGGGACAAACGTGCCCTGTTCAGGCATGTTCAAACAATCGTTGGATGTAGTGAGATGGGTTTACCAACCGCCTGCCTCATCATTGACTTCAATGATGATTATGGCTTTAAAGATTAGGGAGATGTCTGTGATTGCTATCCATTGAATCAATTCGCTGAAACCAGCTTCATGATTATAAAAAGCAAAAACCGCTCATTCAAAAATGAACTGAGCGGCTTTTACAGAAGGCGGATTGGTGGGGCATTCGCCCATGATGAAATTAGGTTATTTTCTTTGCTTCATTAGCTCTTAGGTGCTTTCTGCTTCTTGATTTTTCGGAGAGCCCCTTTCGATTTCAGGAATTTTTTCACCTTGTGGCTCTTGGAATATTTTCTTACCGTTTTGTTTTTGTTATTCACTGCATTTACATCTGCTCCCAATTCAACCAGGCGCATTACCATCATGATGTTCTTGCGGCCTTTTCTTCCGGCCACGTGCAATACGGTATTGCCTGCGTTGTTCTTACTGTTGATGTCAAGGCCTGCCTTTGCCAATTCCTCCAATGTGTTCAGGTATTTTTTTTCTGCAGCTACATGCAGGAAACTGTTGCCATCGGCATCACGATAGTCTTTGTTTCCACCGGCCTTAATCAACACAGGTATCATGGTGTGGTAGTCGCGGTTAACAGCCATAATAATGTATTCTTGTTTCGAACCATCAGCTCCTTTGCTTATTAGGTAAACAACTACCGGAGTGTGTCCGGCCGCCACTCCCGAAGGCATTCCTTCTTCCGGATTTGCACCTGCATCCACCAGCATGGTAACCATTTCGAGGTTGCCAGCCAATGCTGGTTCTTTCAGCATTCCTTCTTTCACCTGCGCTCCATTTTTTAGAAGCAGTTCAACTATTGGATTGTGATTTCCTGTGATTGCGCCTGCCAGTCCATCGTTGGCATCGGCACCGGCATCCAACAACATGGTTACGATATCCATATTACCCTTTTGTGCTGGGGTAGCCATATAACCATGTGGCGATGCTCCATAACTCAACAGCAGTCTTGCCATGTCGGTGTTGTTCACATTCATTGCACCCTGCATCCCTTCATTGCAATCCGCTCCAGCTTCTAAAAGCATGGTTACAATTTCGATATTGTTGTTCGCGGCCGCGGCATTCAACTGGCCCTTGGGTGATGCTCCATACTGAAGCATCAAGCTTGTCATGTCGGTTTGGTTGGTTTGAACAGCCGCTGCAATACCTTCATTGGCATCGGCACCGTATTCGAGCAGCGCTTTTGCCAATCCGATGTGCTTATATCGTGCGGGATCTTCCAAACGCCCTTTTGGTGATGCTCCAAGATGCAGCATGGAACGAACGAGATCTTCTTGCAGATTAGTCAAAGCAATTGGCAAGGCCAGGTTGGGGTCAGCACCATTTTGGCAAAGCACCTCAGCCATCGGAACCGACTTCATATAGGCTGCTTTGGTGATGAAATACTCATCGGCAGCGGACGCTCCGTTTTCGATCAGGTAGTGCACCATTTCGTGTTTGTTGGCTTCTACCATTGGCTTCATGGCATCGTTCGGGTTTCCACCATTATCCACCAGCAGTTTTACAATGGCATCGTTGTTCAAGATGGCCGCCCGCGCTACGTATGGCAAGGGTGAAGCATCGTTGCTCAGTGCTGTTTTTGCCATGTCCACATTTTGCGCATCCACACTTTGCTTCAACAGCAAATCTGCTGATGCCCCTTTTCCGATGAGTTGTGTGGCCAGTGTTTTATTGTTGTTGGCTACTGCATAACTCAATGCGTAATCAGGATTCGCATTTTGCTTCAGGCATTCGTTCACCCAGGAAATTTCCTTGTTGGCACTCACCACTTGTTTCAGCGCTTCTGAAGGGTCTGCACCGATGTCAAGCGAGGCTTTCAGTATGTCAATATTGTTGTTGTTTATTGCCTGCTGTGTGGGCAAGTTGTTATCCAACCGCGCACCACAGTTGCTCATTTTTCTGAAGAGTTCCGTGTTGTTTTTTTCTGCGGCAATCTGTAGGGTCTGGTGATCGGCCACGGTGTGTTTTAGCACCTGATCAATAGCTGCATTATTCACAGCACCTACTACCTGATACAATTGTTGCTGGGTAAATACACTGCCATTGTCGGCCAGCATTGTCAGCAATTCAATGTCATTGCGGTCGATTACGATTTGAGTTACATCCGCAGGCACAGCCATTTTGTTTTTCAAAAGTGCTTTGGCCATTTCGCGGTCGTTGTTGGCAAGTGCAGTGCGCAGGTGTGCTTCGGTAGCTCCTGCTTTGTTGGCCATGAAGGTTTGAACCAACTGTACATTGCGCATAGCCACCGCCTTGTCCATGTGTTCCCGCTGAGGAAATACACCACGGGCGAGTATGTAGTTGACCACCTCCAGATTCATCCAATTTGGCTGTAGTGCATGAGTGAGGTCGCCAGCTGCGAAACGATTCCCTTCCTCATATAAGAGATTCAGGGTAGTTGCATTGCGGCTTTCAATGGCGGCAGACACTATTCCAGGACTCAACAAATTTCCGCCTTGGTTCGCCAGGAGATTTAGTTCGTTTGCTAGTCCTGCCCTTGCAGCTGCCACCATTTGGTCGTTGGCCGGTTTGGAATCTCTTGCAATATTGAACCTGATCAGAATCTGATTGGAGGAGGTGCCGGCAGTGACGTATAGTTGATCTCCACCTTTGCTTCCGCCCGATTCTATGTTGCCCACAAAAAAACTTGTACGTGCAGAAACCTCCTCATCATCCCAGCCATCATCGTCTTCCCAGAAATCTGCAACTACCGTGATATAGGCGTGCTGAAGTTGATCGTCAGGTATGTACACATCCTTAACCGGGCCTCCGGTGCTCAGGTAGTCTCCTGGATCAATATCCTCATGGCTGCCTTTGTAGAGGTATTGGTTTGAACCAGAATTTTGAGTGGAGCCATTGATGTTGGTTGAGATAACCACGTTGCCATAGAACTCGCACGCAGGATAAAGCACAGCGTCCTTGCATCCCTGGCATACAATGGATGCCACCGACACACGGTATCGTGTAAGTGCAGGCGCAAGTCGTTGTGGTCTGTTGCCATTTTCAGGACCAGGCAGTGCAGCATAATCTCCTTCGCGGTTGAAGTTGATGTTCAGTTGCTCGCCTATGTAGTTGATGCCTGTCATTATCTCATCACCCATCACCGCAAATCCTTCTTCCACTTCGCCAAAAAACACTTCAGCATCTTCAACAAAAGTTTCAAAACCATCCGTCACTTCATTTCCAAGTTGTGCAAACACGTTGGTTATTTCGTCACCTACTTGTTCGAAAATCTGCTGAACGATGGTGTTGAGGTCAGCAACGTTTGCATCTATAGTGACGCGTTCGTTGAGGTGTGATCCGGCTATGGTCATATCGATCACAAATTCCATCTTGGTCGTAACCGTGCTTAGTCCACCGGCAAATGACAATTCATTCACAACAATGGATTGTCCCAGCAGACCATCTGAAATGTAGGTGCCGATCACAGCAGCAGCTCGCTCCATTTCTCCCACCGCGCCAACTACTGCCTTCGAACCATCTATAAATGCTTGTTCAAATTCATTGTTGCCTTTTGTATTGGCCAATGTGCTTTCTGCATTCTTAATGTCAGCAGCATTCTTCTTATGCTCCTGTTCTATGAACTTGGTAAGGCCCTTGGCGATGTCTTGCAAAGTGGTAGCAGCAACAGCAGCTTTCACATACAATCCTTCGCTAAGTGAAAAAGTAGGTGCGGAAAGAGTGAGGCTCGACTGCAAACCACCACCAAGGATTTTTCCTTCTGTTTTGTAGGTGAAGCCCGACTTGCTGATGTCAATGAAAGAAGTATTGGTGACACCCAGCAATGTGATACTTCCGTCCACTTTCAGCCTGGGGTCAGTTGTATTCAGGTTGATGTCGAACGAAGGATCGCCAGCTCCATTTGCAGCAGTCAGCTTAAAAATGGGTACACCACCCGGCTCTATTTTTATTCCTTCAATGGTACCTCGTGCAGATGCACCCGCTTGCGTTGCCCTGAAATCGCACGATGCACTGATGCCTGCAATTTTTAACTTACCTCCAATTGCAATTCCCTGATCGAATTGTTTGCCCAGGAAAGTTTGTGCTACCGGCACTATATAGACATAAGATGAATCAAAACCCCAGTCCAGTGCTGTGCGCAACGAACCTTCCACAGTGGTTGCGATGAAAGCTTCAATTGCTTTGACAAGGTTCAGGTTTTGAACATCTACCGCCATGAGCGAATTGCCCGGGTTAGCAATATCAAGACTTACATCCATGCTTCCATAGATATGCCTGCTTTTATCCGGTACAGAACCCATGCGTACTTCACCCGTTAGCCCCAAACTGCTCAGCCCGATTGCAGATTTTGGACTCACACCAACGGAACCACCAAGCCTTCCAATGGCAACGTGGGGTACACCAAATGGTTGTTCCCAATAAGGTTTATTGTCAATTGTTGCTTCCTGTTTTGCCTGTTGTGCTTTTTGCAGTGCCTGCAGGTAGAGGCTGCCTTGTATGTCCAGGTCTATAGGGCTGCCACGCAATTCAGTAGTGAATGAAATGACATCGCCATCCAACGTAATTTCCATGTTGCCCCGCAGAAACAAATCGAACTTGCCGGTGCCAACTTCAAAACCAAAAGCGATATTTTTCATTTGCACATCTGGGCTTCCCAGGTCAGCAAATTCTAATGCACATTGTATGGTGGCGCTTTTCAAATCGGAACCAATGCTGCCTGATAACTGCAATGAATTTGTCTTCACCAATTTTTCCATTTCATCGCTCATGGCAATATTGGCTATCACATTTATTCCCTTCACCACTTTCACTTTACCTCCTGTTGATTCGAATGCTTTCAGTGAAGTTTCAATTTCACCGGCCATAGATGTGATGATGAGCGATGTTCCGTCCATATCCATTCCATCCAGCGGTCCGAGTATTTGGTTGAAGTCTGAGAATTTGAAATTGGAAGGTGCAGCAAGGGCTAACGTCAGTTTCAAATTTGAACCAAGACCCTGTGCCTGAAAATCGAAATCGCCCCATGTGGAAACGCCATAGCAAGATGCACGTTTGCCCATGGGCCAAATGGTAAATGTCAATTCGTCTGCCTTAAGGTTGGTGATTGCGGCAGGAATTTGCGCGAGCAATCCGGCTGATTGTTCACCTGAGGCAATGGAATTGATAAGAGATTTTATTCCAAGTCCGCGGAGTGTTGCAGCGAAAGCGATGTCTTCTTTCTTATTGGTGAGCGAAGTTTTGAATTCGGCTTGCACTCCGCCAATGGTGCTGAAGCCTATAATGTCTCCCACAAATTTTCTTCGCTCTGCATCCTTTGGATATTCAACCGTGAATTTTGTGAGAATCTGGTTGAGCGATAAACCACCGCTTCCTAAAATTTGCCATGCATCGGCAGTGCCGAATTCTATAGAACATGCAACCAGTGTACTTCCTTCAAGATTCAAACCCACAGTCTTTATGGCAACCCCTGCTTCCAGCGGAAAACCTGCCGGCAAATAGGAAGTGAGTACACCACCGGTTGCACCGTTCAATTTGCCGATGCTCAAATTGGAAGCTGCCGGAAAACTCAGCGTGATAGCTTTCACTGTGGAGTCTTCACCCGTGATGGTGGCATCCAGTTCGACACCCGGATGGCCCCACATTTCAATGGCGCCACGTGCTTTCTTTTCATCACCCTCGCTGGTGTATTGCAGTTCGGTTACTTTGAAATCGTTGTGGTTTACAAACGAATTGATGGCTGAAATAACCTTCTCGTTGTTTTCCTGCGACCAGGCGATGTTCGTAAACAGAAGAATGAACAAAGAAGTGAAAGCACTTGCCATCGTTCTGAAAACAAGATGGCGGAAAGCATTTAGTGGTTGTTTGGACATCATTTAAGTGATTAAGTGAAAGTGATATACTCTTCGAAAATTTTGATGAGACAAACGTGCCCTGTTCAGGCATGTGCAATCAATCGTTGGATGTAGTGAGATGGGTTTACCAACCGCCTGCCTCATCATTGACTTCAATGATGAAAGGGTATTTTCACCCCGTTTGAATCCGCGATTGAGAATAGAATTCAAAGCTGTACTTGTGCAACCAATGGTGGCAGTGCTACTTATTGGCTCAATGGCGATTCACGCGCAGCAATCCCTGCAATTCACTCGCTACGATATTGATGATGGTCTTGGCAATATGACCTGCACACCGCTTGGCATGGATAGCGTAGGTTATTTGTGGTTGGGGGTGCAGCCCCTCATGCGGTTTGATGGCTACACCTTCAAAACTTT
>JBJXFP010000156.1:0-3847 GCA_046155615.1 Flavobacteriales bacterium
ACAATGTCAAACTTCACTTCCAATTCTTTGAAGATGTTTAGTGCCTGACTGCAATAAAAAATGGCACTATCCAGTTGATTTTTCTTATCGAATAATTGTGCAATGCCTTCATAAGCATACGCCACGAAATAGGTGTTGCCTGTTTGCATAAAGCACCTTTGCGCTTCTCTGTATTCTTTGTCGGCATTAACGAAATCGTTCAGTCCCAAATACGCATTTGCCTTTCCGTTATGGACGTTGCCTTGCTTTCCGGTATTATTTGCGGCCACTTCCTTTTCAAGTGAGCGATTAAAGTATTCTAATGAACGCTCATAGTTTTCCAACGAGTTGTAGCATGTGCCAATAGAGTAAAACGTGCTGGCGTGGTAGCCAATGTCTGGACAATTTTTTTGAGTTTCTTCAGCGCGTGTGAACGACTCCAATGCTCCTTTCACATCGTTTTGTTTCTTCAGCATATTGCCGATGTTGGCATGCACGCTTGCAATTTCACAAGTATTTCCACTCTTATTCAGAGCAGCTATGGAATTGGAATAATGCACCATTGCGCTATCCATCACTCCGGTGTTTTCATAGCAAAAGCCAAGCGCATTTTCACTGTCGCCTATCAGTTTGTTATGCTCTATTTTTTGTGCAATGTGTAAAGCACGAATCGCATATTCAATTCCCTTTTGTGCATCGGAGTGAGCACTGTTGAATGCCGCTTGCCACAAAAAATGACAACGCGCGCTATCTGTAGTGGCGGTTTCAAATCCTTTGAGATAAGTAGGCACCATACTGGCATCCTGCGCGTGCGCAAGCGCACAACAGAAAGTCATAATACATGTGGCCAACCATTTCATGGAAGGCAAGGTAACAAAGACGGATACCGCTGGCTCAATATCTAAAGAGTCAACCATTGGAATAGGCCACAGATAAACACAGATAGAAACGGATTATGACGGATTAGAATCAGTGTCTATTCGTCATCAGTGGTTCAATTCGCCTGCCCCGTGGGGTGTCCCATGCACCACTCACTCAATATCCCCTTCGTTCACTCAATGAACTAAGCTACCCGGAAATACGAGCTGGAAATTTGTTCTATCAATTTCAAAAAAAAGTATTTCCATGAAAAATTCTACTTCAATCAAATGCGCCTTGCTGATGTCCGGTTTTATGCTGCTGTCTGCAATGATGCTGGCACAAATTCCACAAGGCTTCAACTACCAGGCAGCTATCAGAAATGTAGATGGCGAAGTAGCGGCAAACACATCTGCAACTATGCGCATGAGCATTCATCAAAACACATTTGATGGAACCATTGTGTATCAGGAAACACACGGCACCACCACCAACCAATTTGGATTGGTCAACTTGATAATAGGTGAAGGCACGCCTGACCAAAGCACATTCGATGCTGTGCAATGGAATGCGGCCACATCCTTTTTTATGCAAGTAGAAGTGGACTTGGGCGATGGCTTTGTAGATATCGGCACACAACAACTGATGAGTGTACCTTTTGCAATGGCTGCTAAAAAGGTAACGGATGTTTTGCTCGATGAAATTACCGATGTGAATACAGCAGGTGCCACCAGCGGGCAAGTGCTTGAATGGAATGGAACAGAATGGACACCGGCAATAGATAACAACACAACCTACACAGCGGGGAGCGGCATCAGTATTTCAGGAACTACAATTTCGAATGCAGGTGATGTAAGTAACACGAATGAAATACAAGCCCTCACTTTGAGTGGAAGTAATTTGACTTTGAGCAACGGTGGTGGAAGTGTGACACTGCCAACAGGTACAACATACACCGAAGGCGCAGGTATTGACATTGTGGGCAATGCCATTTCTGCAAACGATGCAAGCGCAACGAATGAAATACAAGCCCTCACTTTGAGTGGAAGTAATTTGACTCTGAGCAATGGTGGTGGAAGTGTGACGCTGCCAACAGGAACTACTTATACAGAAGGTGCAGGTATTGACATTGTGGGCAATGCTATTTCTGCAAACGATGCAAGTGCTACAAACGAAATACAAGCATTGAGTATTTCAGGTGCAAACATTTCATTGAGTAATGGTGGAGGTTCGGTAACTGTGCCTGATGCAAGTGCTACCAACGAAATACAAGCACTCACTTTGAGTGGAAACAATCTTACACTGAGTAATGGTGGTGGTACTGTGACGCTGCCAACTGGAACGACATACACAGCGGGTACAGGAATTTCCATTGCTGGAAATGCGATTACAAACACAGGCGATACCGATGCCTCCAACGACATTACCAACATTACTCCTCATGCTGGAGATGTAACAGGATTTTACAACAATTTGCAGATTGCAGCCAATGCAGTTGGTGCAGCAGAAATTGCGAATGATGCTGTGGGCGCAACTGAAATTGCAAGTGGTGCAATAGGTGCAACAGAGCTTGCATCCATGGGCGCAACTGCCGGACAAATTTTGGAATGGGATGGCTTATCGTGGTCACCACAAACTCCAGCATCAACTGCTGATGGAGTATGGAGCAGCAATGCTACCAATGCCTGGCGGCTTGGTGGAAACATCGGATTAGGAACTTCCACTCCAGTCTATGGTTTGCATATGCACAATAAACAAGGCTTGCATTTGACCACTACCGCTACCGGCACAACATTTCTCGATGGCTTTTACCTCGGGCAGGAGGACCCTTCAACTGTTACTCTCGTCAACTTTGAAAATGGACCTATGACTTTTCATACCAACTTCGCTGAGCGAATGCGCATAGGCGCAGATGGCAACATTGGTATTGGCACTCAATTTCCTGTGGCGCCATTGCACTTGGCCAATACCGCTGCAAACACCGAAATGTTTTTGAAATATAGTGTATGGACAACAGGACATACAGCCACTGATGGTTCGCAGATTGGATTGAATGCATCAGGACACTTGGTGATAGAGCAAAAGGAAAATTTAGACATACAACTAAAAAGAAATGGCTCAACAAAAGCTACTGTCAATAGCACAGGTGTGGATGTGAATGGTGAACTCACGTCTGATGATGTAACCACAGGAACTGTCACTGCTGTTTCTTCCGATGTAACAAGTGCAAATGCGTTTATCACCACCACAGAAAACTTGTATATAAATTCTGCAACTGGCACGGGTAACAGACCTCTTTATGCAACGGCTGCAGGGCAGGTGTATGCGGATAACCTTTCGGCCAGCACTCAATATATGAATGTTATGGGCATTGCCTTTCATCACTTTGATGAGTGCACTGACAACTTTGTAGTGTTTGAAGAATGGGATGTCGATCATCCAGGTATTGGTTCTGACGGGGATTGTGGAAAGGCTTATTGTGCTATCAATTTGCCGCAAGGGGCAGTTGTCACTAAGCTCACTGCCAGGTTCAAGGATGATGCTGATGGTCAGTACTTCGCTTTGCGTTTGAGAAAATATAGTATAAGTGATGAAACGAGTTGGACCAACTTGGCTACAGTGTACAGTGCAACTTCTGATGACTATGTGGCTGCCTCCACCACAACGATTACATCGCCTACTATCAACAACAATGGCTATGCATACACTCTTGTGCTTGCACCCGACACGGATGATATTCCTACTACCGGTTGGATGTACATGCTAAGTGCTACCATCGAGTATTACATTCCTTGAGTATAAATCAAAACACAACAAAGATGTATCTGAATCCAGTTATTGTGACGCTTGCCATTTGCTCAAGTGTTTTTGTGAACGCCCAATCCATCGAACGCAGTGTCATCTCCTCTTTCGGAATGCACTACACCGGTGCAGCGCTTCAAACCGACTGCACCATTGGCGAAGTGATCACCTTCACAGGAGAAACTGAAAACGGATTTCTTACACAAGG
>JBJXFP010000104.1:0-6561 GCA_046155615.1 Flavobacteriales bacterium
GTATTGGTGCCGGAGCATCCGGAGTTTCGCAGACCATTGATGGTACAGGAACTATTTATGGCAATGGAGGCAAAGGGCTTATTCGCGCTCTCCTTGCAGCCAACACACTTGGAACAGTTACCATCAATACCAATCAAAATCTGGTGGCCTATACTGCCTTGGCTATTACAGGCGCTTCGAATTTTATTACCAACGACAAAATGGAGTGCAACCTGGCGGCCAACTTTGATGGCCAATTGGTAAACAGGCAAGTGTATGAAATAGTGGTAACCAACCATGGCTCTGGATATACCTCAGCACCAAGTGTAACTATGTCATCGCCAGCAGGTGGCACTGCCGCTACCGCTACAGCAAATGTGGACTTGGTAAGTGGAACGGTACGCAGTATTACTGTCGTCACAGGTGGCGATGGCTATTTCAATAACTTCAATCCAACAATCACTCTATCGGGCGGTGGATTCACTTCGGCTGCTACTGCTGTTGCGGTTGTTCCGGCATCTGTTGTGCACGGTGCAACAAACCTGATGCTCGTACAACGCGGCACATATTCAGTAATTACAGGAGACTTGGACGTGACCTCGAATGATGGCTTGGTGAGTATTACTACCAGCAATGGAATTACAGGTGCTCCTGTGGCTGTCGCAGGTCAAGGCTATAGTGCTGCTCCTACAGTGGGTTTCTCCGGTCCTTCAGGTATCAACTTGGTAACTGCTATTGGCAGCGGATACACTGGAGCGCCCACAGCCATTTCAGTTAGTGGTGCGACCAACATCAGCGGTGGTGCATATGTACTTGCAGACTTTACCTATGTGGTGCAGGACGGTAAGCTTGTTTCTTGCTACCTGAACAACCAGACCAAAACTTACGATGTAGCCCCTAACATCACCTTGACCATACCAAGTGGTGCGGGTGCCACCGTGGCATTCCCTGCGGGTTGCTGGCCTGCGGCTACCCCAGTAGTAGGTGGCCCAAACGGTATGATTACCAATTTCAATGTAACCAATGCTGGTTTCGGTTATCGTGCTACTCCGGCTGTTGGTCTTAGTGGCGGGGGCTTTACTACTGCAGCCAGTGCATATGCACGATGTGGATTTTATGCCTTGAATTATTCAACATTAACACCTCCGGGTTATCCAACTGTGATGTATGAAGGTCCGGAAATGCCTGCGAACCGCATGTTGTTTCAATCCACGTTCAATAATTTCTTGGGTACAAGTATTTACCTCAATGGCGGCCTTACATACCTTGGGGGAGTTCCCATAACACTAACATCCGGAAAAATAGATTTGAATGGCGGCAACCTGATATTGGCTAACCAAGGCTATGCTGGAATTACAGGTGGTTTGTTCAACCGTTTTGTAAACTATGGCTATATAGAAATGAACCTGCCGGGCACAGCTTCTACTACACGTACAGTGCCTGCCGGTAGTGGTATTGCCATTAACAATGGAGCAAATACAGTTGCCTTTACCAATGGACCTACCATTACCAAATACCGGGTATCTACCTGCACACCAAGTGGCGCAACTGCCATTGGTAATTACAGCTACATTGTTCAATGCTTCGATGCCGAGGGCAATGCAGGAAAGTATGGCCTGAACCCGATTACTACCTTAAGCTGGAACAGCAACGATGGATTGTTGACCGATCTGGCATCGCTCACCGTATCGCAGGGAACATCTTGCGCGGGTCCATGGACAGTGCGCAGCCTTGGAACAGGAACTGGAGCAATTGCTGCAACCGGCACGCGTGCTACTGCATCACCAGCGGTTCCCGGCCCTTGGGTACCCAGCGGAACGGGAACAGACTATTTTGCTTTCACATCCTATTTCATACCTGTTGCGTTAAACTATGATGTGACCCGCACTACGGGTGTTGCTTATAGCTCTATTATTGGTCTTGCAGGTACTACCCATTGGATTGGAGCAAGCAATGACGAGGGCACCAATGCCACATTGAACCTCACCGGATCTACTTTCACTTACGATGGTTTCCCAATAGGTATGGTTACTCAGCATGCCAATGGTTTCATCGGTCTTACCGGTTGGACTATTAGCAGTTCAGGCTGGATCAACCATTTGGCTGGTGCAAGGCGTGTTATCGCTCCATTCTGGGAAGACTTGATATCACCCATGGCAGCACCATCCCCGGCCAACGGATATGGTGGTTATCATATAGATGGAGTGCTTGGTTCCGGCACTGCGGTTATCACCTTCGAGTGGAAAAACATGGAGACCTACCAGAACCCAGGGCCCAACCTGAACTTTCAGGTAAAACTTTACGAGGGTTCTAACAACATCGAGTTTATCTATGGTGTTATGCAGGGCTTCGATGGAACTATTTCTAATAATGGTGCTTTTGCTTATTCATACACCTGTGGAATGACCAATATTGCTGTGGATGCTATGGATCCATTGGCGGGCCAAGTGCTTGCTCAGAATGAGGAAAACACACGCAATTTCAGTGCATTCGGGAGTTCAATCGGTAACCGTGGTCAGAACCAATTGACCACAGTACCTGAATGTCATAGTTCCGTCCTTTTTACACCCGGTGCATACACACCTTATGTTCCTGATCCCATTGCACCTTTGAATGATGACCCATCAGGAGCTATACCGATTGCTTCATTGCTTGGTCCGCCTGCTGATTTATGTGGCAGTTATTACAGTAGCAGAAATGCCACAGCTACAGCCATAGACAATCCTGATTGCGATGGAGGACCTAACAATGCTGATGATGATGTATGGTTCCAGTTCCAGTGTATCAATCCAACATCAACTCTTAAAGTTTATTCTGGCAGTGGTTACAACGCCTACGTGCAGGTATTCGCTGATGCCGCGCCCGGGGCGCTCACGGGTGTTCCCGGTGCGGAGGTTCAATGCCAGAACAGCGCTGGCGAAGGAGCAACTGAAACGGTGAATTTGACCGGGCTTATTTCAGGTCATCATTACTATGTGAGGGTGTTTCACAGGCAGGGTGGCGAACAAGCCACTGCCACGGCAACTGTGGCTGATGGTCAAATAATCAACATTACTGTAACCAATTCCGGAGGCGGCTATCATCAAGCTGCTTTTGGTGGGGCAGCTCCTTTTGGAGGTCAATATTTCACCCCACGCATTTGGATTGATGGCGGTGGCGGACGCAATGCTGTCGCGCAAATAGGAGAAACAGGTAACAGCGCAACTATGGCCAACTGGTTCACAGAATCGGCACCGGGATCGGTGGCATCTCTGACTATTATGAATGCAGGTAGCGGCTATGCTTCAGCACCAACGGTAACTATTGACAAACCCAACTGGGGGCCGGTGGGCGATTTCGCTATCACTGTATATGCAACTCCCGTTGTTCCTGCTAACGATGATATCTGTTCGGCTATTGAAGTCACTGTTACTGATGAATGCAATCACGTGTCAGGACCTAATTCATCTATTGCAACAGCTACTGATCCTCCGGCCGGTTGTGGTGGCATTCCTGATGACGATGTATGGCTTGAGTTTGAGGCCACCGCAACCACACAGGCCATCGAAGTAACAGGCATCGGTTCTTATAATGCGCATTTGGAGGTATTCAGTTCATCCAACAACGCCTGTGATGGCACGCTCACTTCATTGGCTTGTGTGAACGAAACCGGATCTGCCGAAACCGAACAATTGCTTGATGACATATACACACCGGGCAATACCTATTTTGTGAGAATATATCATACCGGCACAGGTGGCGCTGGTGGTCAATACACCTATTGTATAGCTGCGCCTTGTGGTACAGGATTGTGCGGCTGCATGGATGCCGGAGCTTGTAACTACGATGCTGCTGCCACTTATGATGATGGCTCGTGTAACTATGATTGTGTGGGCTGTATGGATGCAGTTGCCTGCAATTACGATGCGCTGGCTACGCTGAGTGGGGATTGTGAATATTGCACTTGCGAAAGTGCATTGTGCGGCTGCATGGACGAGACTGCCTGCAACTATGACGTAGTTTTTGTAGATGATAACGGTGACTGTGACTACACCTGCTATGGCTGCATGGATACCGGTGCCACCAACTACAGTGCGGTAGCAACCATGGATGATGGTTCTTGTTTTTATGCCGGGGATGGAGAAACATGCAGCGAACCCATAGAGTTGACATGTGCCAGCGGATTGGTAGAAAATTTTACAGTGAGTATTCCGAATGACAATACTATTTCAGGATCTACAGCTTGTGCGGGTTATTACTCGCTGGGCGGTCAGCGCTGGTATGCTTTTGAATCACCTTATACAGGCATGATGAGTATTGGCACACTTGACAATTACACCAACTACAACGCCTTCATCAAAGTGTTTACGGGCAACTGCGGTAGTTTCCAGTGTGTGGGTTTCAACCTCTATTCGGCAGACCCATTGTACAGTTCTCTGGTGAGTTTTTATGCGACTGAAGGCACTACCTACTTCATACGGGTTGGAGGACTTGGCTATGAGACAGGGGCCTTCGGACTGTACTTAGATTGCGGGGGTGGATGTCTGGATGAAGCCGCCTGTAACTACCAACCCGAATCTTTGTTTGAAGATGGTAATTGTTTCTATGACAACGAATGTTTTGGCTGTACTGATCAGAATGCCGGCAACTATGACCCAATGGCGTATGTGAATGACGGCAGTTGTTTGTACAACGGACACATTGTTGTGTTTAACGACATCAATGCCAATGGAGTAATGGACAATGACGAAGGCGGCATGCCCAACTGGCCGGTGTATTTCCCCGGTATGGCAGTTACCATTTTTACCAACGTCTATGGTGAAATAGAAATGCCATTGAATGCAGGCGCATACATGGTAGAACTTACTGACTACAACATACCGCCCTATACCATTACCACGGATGATTCTGTCATCATGCTGGTGCCTGACAATGACGCAGTGCATTTCGGGGTGAATATTCCAACAATAGCGTTCGATGTGGTAACAGGATATCAGAGCGTTCTGCAATGCACCAACGGCTCTGTAGGAAGTGCCAATGTCTATAACAACGGTTCGCTGCCGTTTAATTGTTTCATGTCCATGACTTGTGATGGCCTATTCACTCCGGAAGGAACAACGAACGGAATACCGCCTGACTCGACTTCAGCGGGCTATGCTGAATGGAATTTCTACTCTGCGCCACAACAACACTTCTATCCGCAAATGCATGTGGACGGCCCCGGAGTAGCTTATGTAGGACAATCATTTACATTTTACTACCACCTGATTCTTACCGATTTAGATGACAATGTGGTTCATGACCAGCAATGGACAGTTGTGCGGGTAACCACTTGTGCTTATGATCCCAACGACATCTCTGCCACGCCCGAAGGTTATGCTGATCCGCACTTTGTGCTCGCAGGTGAACGCATTGAGTACCGCATCCGTTTTCAAAACACTGGCAATGCGCCTGCTGAAGACATTTTGATAATTGATGTGCTCGACCCACAGGTTTACGACCTCAGTTCGTTCGAGCCTGCTGCCTCCTCCAACAGTGTACTTACCTGCCTGCACGATGACGGCCAAATTGACTTCATCTTCAACGACATCTATCTGGCAGATAGTGTAAACAACGAACCCGCATCACACGGCTTCGTTGTTTATGAAGTAGATTATTTGGATGGATTACCGATGAATACTGTAGGTGAAAATTTTGCCGACATCATCTTCGAGCAAAACCCACCGGTAACTACCAACACTGTATTCCACACCATCTTTGATTGTGCTTCGCTGTCTGTGCTCGCTGGTGAGCACACCGTGTGCGAAGGCGATGCTTTGCTTCTGGACGAAACGCAACAATACGTGGAGACATACAACTGGTCTGTAGATGGCGAATTGGTTTCTGATGTTGGCGCCTTCATATTGCAAAACGTTGCGGCCGGTGAATACAATGTTGAGCTTGAAATAACCAATCCGCTGTGCACAGAAAGTGGCGATGCTGCGGTGATTGTAAATCCGTTGCCAACATTAAACATTGAGCCTCAGATAGAAGTTTGTGAAGGGGAAAACATCACACTGAATGCTGAAAGTGACAGCGAAGTGATTTGGAGCAATGGGCTTGAAACAGGCGAGAACTACATGCCTGCACAATCTGAAACACTTACCGCAAGCGCCACAAATGAGTTCAACTGTACTGCCACTGTTGAGATGGAAGTAACCGTGAATCCTTTACCGGAAATAACCGCGGCAGAGGAAATAACTGTATGCGATGGTGAAACCGCAATACTCAGCGCCACCTCCGATGGAGAAGTGACATGGAGCAATGGCACTATAAATGGCAACAGCTACTTGCCTGTGCAAAACGAAACACTGACCGCGACATCAGTCAGCGAATTCGACTGCACTGCCGAAGTCTCTGTGAACATTGTACTGAATCCTTTGCCCGGCATTGCGGTTACTCAAAATGGTGCGATACTCACCGCACCCGATGGCACAAGCTGGCAGTGGTATTACAACGGAACGCTGATGTCTGGTGAAACAGGCCAGACATTAGAGGCCACACAGAGCGGTACCTACTATGTCATTACAACTAACTTGTTTGACTGCACATCACAAAGTGAAT
>JBJXFP010000105.1:0-6549 GCA_046155615.1 Flavobacteriales bacterium
GTATTGGTGCCGGAGCATCCGGAGTTTCGCAGACCATTGATGGTACAGGAACTATTTATGGCAATGGAGGCAAAGGGCTTATTCGCGCTCTCCTTGCAGCCAACACACTTGGAACAGTTACCATCAACACCGATCAAAATCTGGTGGCCTATTCTGCCTTGGCTATTACAGGTGCTTCCAATTTTATTACCAACAACAAAATGGAGTGCAACCTGGCTGCCAATTTCGATGGCCAGACTATAAACCGTCAGGTATATGAAATAGTGGTAACCAACCATGGCGCTGGATATACCTCAGCACCAAGTGTGACTATGTCATCGCCAGCAGGTGGCACTGCCGCTACTGCCACTGCGAATGTGGACTTGGTAAGTGGCACAGTGCGTAGTATTACTGTTGTCACAGGTGGCGATGGCTATTTCAATAACTTCAATCCAACAATCACTCTATCGGGCGGTGGATTCACTACGGCTGCTACTGCTGTTGCGGTTGTTCCGGCATCTGTTGTGACCGCTGCAACAAACCTGATGCTCGTGCAACGCGGCACATATTCAGTAATTACAGGAGACTTGGACGTGACCTCGAATGATGGCTTGGTGAGTATTACAACAAACAATGGGCTTGCAACACCTGTTTCCGTTGCCGGCCAGGGTTATAGCTCTGCTCCCGCCATCGGCTTCTCCGGTCCTTCAGGTATCAACTTGGTAACAGCTTTGGGCAGCGGATACACTGGAGCGCCCACGGCCATTTCAGTTAGTGGTGCGACCAACATCAGTGGGGGGGACTATGTGTTGGCAGACTTTACCTATGTGGTTCAGGATGGTAAGCTTGTTTCTTGCTACCTGAACAACGTGACCAAAACTTACGATGTAGCCCCTACCATCACCTTGACCATACCAAGTGGTGCGGGTGCCACCGTGGCATTCCCTGCGGGCTGCTGGCCTGCTGCTAACGCAGTGGTAGGTGGCCCAAATGGTATGATTACCAATTTCAATGTAACCAATGCTGGTTTCGGTTATCGTGCTACTCCGGCTGTTGGGCTAAGTGGTGGTGGTTTTACCACCGCGGCCAGTGCATATGCCCGTTGTGGATTTTATGCTCTGAATTATCAATCCTTCACTCCTCCCGGATATCCAACTGTGATTTATGAAGGCCCGGAAATGCCTGCGAGCCGCATGTTGTTTCAATCCACCTTCAATAACTTCTTGGGCACAAGTATTTACCACAATGGCGGCCTTACATACTTGGGAGCAGCACCTCTAACTCTTACCTCCGGAAAAATAGATTTGAATGGCGGCAACCTTGTATTTGCCAACCCGGCTTATGCCGGAACTACAGGTACGTTGCTCGCCAAATTCCGAAACATCGATTATGTAGAATTGAACCTTCCGGGAGTTGCCGCAACTACCAGAACAGTTCCAATAGGTACAGGTATCGCTTTGGCCAATGGTGCGAACACTGTGGCATTCACCAACGGCCCTACCATTACCAAATACAGGGTATATAGCTGCACACCAAGTGGTGTTACGGCTATTGGCAACTTTGGGTATCAGGTTGACTGTTTTGATGCCGAAGGCAATGCCGGAAAATATGGTTTGAACCCTGTGACCACTTTGTCCTGGAACCACGATATGGGACTTCTTTCTGATCAGCCAAGTCTATATGTTTCCCAAGCCACTTCCTGCAATGGGCCTTGGACTATCCGAAGCATTGAGTCGGGCACAGGCGCTTTGTCAGCTACAGGCACACGTGCAACAGCCACATCCGCTCCGGGTCCTTGGGTGCCGAGCGGAACGGGCACCGATTTTTTCTGCTTTACATCGTTATTCATTCCTACGTCATTGAATTTTGATGTCACAAGAACTACCGATATTACCTACAACACCATCATTGGCGAAGCGGGCACCACCCACTGGATAGGTGCAAGTAGTGATGAAGCCTCCAATACAGCAATGGATATGGCAGGCACCACCTTCAACTATGATGGTATGCCCGTAACTACAATAACCCAACACACCAACGGTTTCATCGGCCTTACCGGGTACACCTTCACAGGCAGTGGCTGGTTTAACAATATAGCAGGGTCTAAGCGCATCATTGCTCCTTTTTGGGACGACTTAATCACACCTTCTGCTGCACCAGTTCCTGCCAATGGTTATGGTGGTCATCGCATTGATGGTATTCTTGGTTCAGGTACAGCCGTTATCACTTTCGAATGGAAAAACATGGAGTCCTTCTTGAATCCTGGGCCTAATTTGAACTTTCAGGTTAAACTATATGAAGAAGGAAACGAGATTGAATTTGTATATGGCGTGATGCAAGGCTTTGATGGCACTGTTACCCCGAATGGCTCATATTCATATTCGTATTCATGTGGTTTGTCGAACATTGCAGTAAATGCGATGAACCCGCAGCCGGGGCAGGTGCTGGCACAAAACGAAGAGAACACACGCAACTTCGGCCCATACTCGGGTATGGTCAACAATCGTGTACAAAATCAATTGACCACGGTGCCTCAGTGCTATAGCTCCATTCTTTTTACTCCGGGTACTTACACTCCTTATGTTCAAGGCTCTTTAGCTCCTGTCAACGATGATCCTCTTGGAGCCATACCGCTTACCTCATTGATAGCTCCGCCAATAGATTTATGCGGCTCTTATTACAGCAGCCGATGGGCTTCGCTTTCGGCAGTGCTGCTGCCCACCTGCGATGTGGTGGACAACAATGCTGACGATGATGTGTGGTTTAAGTTTCAATGTGTAAACAGTACTTCTACGGTTAAAGTTTATTCTTCTGGCGGGTACAATGCGTATGTTCAAATATTGGCTGATGCTTCGCCCGGCTCATTCACCGGTATTACGGGCGCAGAGGTGTTTTGCCAGAATGCGACTTCAGAAGGAGCTACGGAAACAGTGAATGCCACCGGTCTAATCGTTGGGCATTTCTATTACGTGAGAGTTTTCCACCGCAGAGGTGGCGAACAGGCTACTGCAACGGCCACTGTGGCAAATGGACAAGTTGTCAATGTAACAGTGACCAATCCGGGTAGTGGTTATCACCAAGCTGCCTTTGGTGGTGCTGCACCGTTTCAGTACTTAACACCACGAATCTGGATAGCGGGTGGAGGTGGACAAAATGCAGTAGCACAAGTTGCAGAAACCAGCGCGATTACAGTGAATGCCTTTTGGCAGGAAACCGCACCAGGCCCTATCAATCAGATTACACTTATGAATGGCGGTGCGGGATATACTGAACCACCCACAGTAACAATTCAACAACCCAACTGGGGCGTGAGTGGCGACTTTGCTATTACTGTTTTTGCCACACCCGTGCCTCCGGCAAATGATGACATCTGCACAGCCATAGAGGTAATACCTGAAGTAGCATGTGTGCCCCAATTTGGCCCGGTAACCTCTGTGGCCACAGCTACTAATCCTCCAGCAGGATGTGGTGGATTACCTGATGACGATGTGTGGCTATCATTTACCGCTACATCAACTCAACATATTATTTCTGTTACGGGGGTTACTTCTTACAATGCCCACTTAGAAATTTTTAGTTCGTCAAACAATACCTGTACAGGCACACTCACTTCAATGGCCTGTATCAACGATACGGGAGCTGGCCAGACAGAAGAGTTTATAGAAAGCGTATTTACTCCTGGCAATACATATTTCGTTCGGATATATCACACGGGAACAGGGGCCGCGTCAGGCCAATATTCCTTTTGCATTTCCATTCCATGCGAGGAGACGGGCACATGCGGGTGTACTGATGAAGGCGCCTGCAACTATAGTGTGAGTGCACTCACTGACGATGGCAGTTGCGATTATTCTTGTATAGGCTGTATGGATGTCGTTGCATGTAATTATGATGTGGCTGCTACTATGTCTGGCGTGTGTGAATATTGTTCGTGTAGCAGCCCGCTATGTGGCTGTATGGAAATTAGCGCATGCAACTATAATGATCAAGCAATAGAGGAAAGCGGTCTTTGCGATTACGGTTGCTATGGCTGCATGGACACCGATGCTACCAACTACAGCGCGGCAGCAACCATTGATGATGGTTCTTGCTTTTCTGCCGGTGAGGGAGAAACATGCAGTGAACCCATAGAGCTGACATGCGCGAGTGGATTGGTAGAAAATTTTACTGTGAGTATTCCGAATGACAATACCATTTCAGTATCTACAGCTTGTGCAGGTTATTACTCGCTGGGCGGTCAGCGCTGGTATGCTTTTGAATCACCCTACACAGGCATGATGAGTATTGGAACGCTTGACAATTATACCAACTACAACTCATTCATCAAAGTATTTACGGGCAACTGTGGCAATTTTGATTGTGTTGGCTTCAACCTCTATTCGCCAAATCCATTGTACAGCTCATTGTTAAACTTTTATGCCACAGAAGGAACTACCTACTTCATACGGGTCGGAGGACTTGGCTTTGAGACGGGGGCCTTCGGATTGTATTTAGACTGCGGGGGTGGATGTCTGGATGAAGCCGCCTGTAACTACCAGCCTGAATCTTTGTTTGAAGATGGTAATTGTTTTTATGACAACGAATGTCTTGGCTGTACTGATCAGAATGCCGGCAACTATGACCCAATGGCGTACGTGAATGACGGCAGTTGTTTGTATAATGGACAAGTTGTAGTTTTTAACGACATCAATGCCAATGGAGTAATGGATTTTGCTGAAGGCGGCATGGCGAACTGGCCTGTGTATTTTCCCGGTATGGCAGTTACCGTTTTTACCAACGTCTATGGTGAAATAGAAATGCCATTGAATGCGGGCGCATACATGGTAGAGCTGACTGACTATAACGTGCCGCCCTACAACATCACTACACCTAACTCTGTCATCATGTTGGTGCCAGATAATGACCCGGTGTATTTCGGGGTGAACATTCCAACTATAGAATTCAACGTGGTAACCGGATGTCAGACCAATCTGCATTGCACCAACGGCTCCGTAGGAAGTGCCCAGGTCTATAACAATGGTTCGTTGCCGTTCAATTGTTTCTTAACCATGACTTGTGATGTCCTATTCACCCCGGAAGGAACAACAAACGGAATACCGCCTGACTCCACTTCAGCAGGCTATGCTGAATGGAATTTCTACTCTGCACCACAACAACACTTCTATCCGCAAATGCATGTGGACGGCCCTGGAGTGGCTTATTTAGGGCAGTCATTTACATTTTACTACCACCTGATTCTTACCGATTTAGATGACAATGTAATTCATGATCAGCAATGGACAATTGTGCGGGTAACCTCTTGTGCTTATGATCCCAACGACATCGCTGCCACGCCCGAAGGTTATGCTGATCCGCACTTTGTGCTCGCAGGTGAACGCATTGAGTACCGCATCCGTTTTCAGAATACCGGCAATGCGCCTGCTGAAGACATTTTGATAATAGATGTGCTGGACCCGGAGGTGTACGATCTCAGCTCGTTCGCACCCACAGCGGCCTCCAACAACATGCTCACCTGCTTGCATGATGATGGGCAGATAGATTTCATCTTCAACGACATCTATCTGGCAGATAGCGTAAACAATGAACCCGCATCACACGGCTTCGCTATTTATGAAGTAGATTATTTAGATGGATTACCGATGAACACTGTAGGTGAAAATTTTGCCGACATCATCTTCGAACAAAATCCTCCGGTGACTACCAACACCGTATTCCACACCATATTCGATTGTGCCTCCATCACCACCATTGATGATGTGTATAGCAGTTGCAACGGTGCAGAGTTGATCCTCGATGCCTCGCAACAATTTGTAGAAACATTTGAGTGGACAATGAACGATGCGGTAATTGAAACCTCTGCCCAATTCGATTTGGAACAACTCAGCACAGGGTATCACCTGCTTCAGTTGGAGCTGAGTAATCCGCTTTGCACAGTAACTGACGAAACAGAAATAACCATCCATCCATTGCCCGGGATAAATGCAGGAGTTGACCAAGCCACATGCGTGGGTGGTGAAATAATCTTGTCGGCAAGCAGCAGCGACCCCGTGGCATGGAGCAACGAAATACCCAATGGTGAGAGTTTCATTCCCTCAGAAAGTGAAACACTTACAGCTACTGCCACCAATGAATTTAATTGCACCAACTCTGACTTGATGATTGTAACTGTGCATCCGCAGCCTGAGCTAAACGCAGGCCCTGATGCAGCAATATGCGAAGGAGAAAACATCACTCTCGATGCCACCTCCAACGGAACGGTAACATGGAGCAATGAAGTGGCCAATGGCACAAGCTACACACCAGCACAAAACGAAACGCTCACCGCCACGGCCACCAGCGCATTTGATTGTGTAACTACCGATGAACTGAACATTACAGTGAATGCACTGCCCGGCATAGCCCTTACACAAACAGGTGCAACACTCACCGCACCCGATGGCATTAGCTGGCAGTGGTATTACAACGGAACGCTGATGTCTGGTGAAACAGGCCAGACATTAGAGGCCACACAGAGCGGTACCTACTATGTCATTACAACTAACTTGTTTGACTGCACATCACAAAGTGAAT
>JBJXFP010000119.1:0-3299 GCA_046155615.1 Flavobacteriales bacterium
GATGGCTGGCTCGACATCTATGTGGC
The DNA here is from genome assembly GCA_046155615.1 of Flavobacteriales bacterium. Classification (GTDB taxonomy): domain Bacteria; phylum Bacteroidota; class Bacteroidia; order Flavobacteriales_D; family Sanyastnellaceae; genus JANNVZ01. The sequence continues at coordinate 27 of JBJXFP010000119.1, forward strand.
CTATAGAACTACTGAGGGTTATCCAAATATGTTTTATGAGAACAATCAGGATGGAACCTTTACAGAACGCGCTGCTGAATTGGGTATTGAGGATACCTATGAGTTGCCCGTTATGCCTTTGTTTTTCGATTTTAATAATGATGGGGCACAAGACATATATGTGATGCACGATGACGGATTTGGCGACCGTCTTTTTATGAATAATGGAAACAGCACCTTCACCAACATCACCGAAAGTTGTGGCCTGAGCACCTTTACACTTTCCATGGGAATAGGCGCATGGGATGTAAACAACGATGGTTTCGAAGACCTGTACATCAGCAACTTTGAAGAAGGCAACGCGATGTACATCAACAATGGCGATAGCACCTTCACCGATGAAGCTGCGCAGTATGGCCTTGAAGTATTTTCATTTTGCTGGGGCGCTGCCTGGCTCGATGTGAATAATGATAAACTCATAGACCTGTATGTAAGTGACGACCTCGGTGTGTTTTCTGAAACCGAATTGCCAAACGAAGATTTTTTTTACATCCAGCATGAGACAGGATTTACATCTGTAGATTACCTCTTTACACCTGAAGCCTATGCCACGTATAGCGTAGCGCGTGGCGATTTCAACAATGATGGCAATGCAGACCTGGTAATAAGTAATGGAGATACACAGCAGGCACAACTCTATATGAACTATGCGCAGAATAGCAATCATTGGCTGAAGGCTACCATGCAAGGTGTGGCGAGCAACCGCGATGGTGTTGGCTGCCGTTTAGAGTATTGGAATGGCGGTCAGCCCCAATACCAATACACAAAGCAAGGCGAAGCATATCTCGCACAATTTTCGCAGCATGCCATCTTGCCCATGGCACAATATGAAGTGATGGACTCACTCAAAATTTATTGGCTCAGTGGATGGGTTGACAGCTATTACAACCTTCCATCCAATCAGCATTACTATTTTGTAGAAGGCGCTTCGTTTCAGCCTGAAATAAATCAGACAACTACAGACACTCTATTCTCTTGTGAAGGTGATAATGTTGAATTGACAGTGGCTGGTGATTGGTCAGCCTATGAATGGAACAATGGAAGTAACAACTCCAATTTACTTACTGATGAAGAAGGAAGTTATTGGGTGAGCCTTACCCATACAAGTGGACTCGAATTTATTTCAGATACCATTCAAGTTGCGCATTATGCCCCACTCCAATTCATATTGCAAATACAGCAGCCCACCTGTGCCCAAAGCGCAGATGGTTGGGTGCAATTAAACATAGCAGAAGGCGAGCTTGCTGAGTTCGTTTTTGATGATTTGATATCAGAAACCTTACAACCAAATTGCGCAGCGGGCAATCATTATTTCACCATCACTGACAGTCATGGCTGCACTACCTATGACTCTTTGATAATTGGGGCACCACCTCCATTGCAGTTGGTTGGTGAGACCCTATTGCTTGCTTGTCCTTCTCAAACAGCATCATTCACATATCAAGTATCCAACAACCAGGGCAACTATTCTTTCGATGCAGAAGGAGCAAACATCGAAATGCTCGCATCGGGTTTTTACAATTTTACAGTAACCGATGAAGCAGGGTGCGCGGACTCGCATGCGGTGGAAGTAGAAGAAATAACACAACTCAATTTCAATTATTACGCGCCTCTTGCATGTTTTGGTGAAACTACCCAAGTGGAGGTAGCATTGTCAGGTGGTTATGGTCTTTTGCAAGTGCATTGGAACAACTACAATCCGGACAGCCTGTATGAAGGAACATATACTATACTCATCACCGATGAGGCCGGGTGCAATTATTTTGAAACAATAGAGGTGGTTCAGAGCAGTGAAATTGCTATCACCTCGGAGGTGACTGATGCCTATGACGGTGACAATGGAGCGATAGATGTGAGCGTGACCGGAGGCTTTCAGCCATACATTTATTTGTGGAGCAATGCATGTGATTCGGAAGATGTATCAGATATAGGCCAGGGCAGTTATGAGTGTCATGTGACTGATGCCATCAATTGCGGAGCTTCAGCAGTTTTTGAAGTGATCGATCTTGCTGCCCGGGAAATTTCACCCAATCTATTTAGCCTCTATCCCAATCCGGTGCAAGCTGATTTAACCATAAGAACCACTGAGCCTGGTTTCTACTACATCACCGATAGCTGGGGCAAAATCATTGCCGCTGGCAAGCACAGCGGGGGTGTGAGCGTTATTGATATGAAAGATGCTTCGGCAGGCCTGTACCACTTTCACATGAATGCGCGGGTACTTACCCTGATGAAGGTGGAGTGACCGCGAGAGGGCAGTGTGGAAGTGGCTGTAGTGCACACCCAATTATTTTCGCCACCCGTTTTCCAATTCCAAAAAACAACTGCTATGAAATTCAAACCTGGAGTGCTCACCGGTGATGAGGTGACTGCCGTATTCAACGATGCTTTAGAAAACCAATATGCACTGCCAGCGGTGAACGTGATAGGCACCAACAGTGTGAATGCGGTGCTCGAAACAGCGCGCGATGTGAACTCGCCCGTCATCATCCAGTTCAGCAACGGGGGTGGAGCATTCTATGCCGGCAAGGGATTGAAGAATGATGTGCAGCAGGCCTCGGTGGCGGGCAGCGTGAGTGGCGCACAACACATACATGCAGTGGCTGCGCACTACGGTGTGCCCGTGATCATACACACCGATCATTGTGCGCTGAACATCATCACCTGGATGGATGGCATGCTGGCCGAAGGCGAGAAATTCTTTGAGCGCAATGGGTATTCGCTTTTCAGCAGCCACATGCTTGATCTGAGTGAGGAGCCATTGCACGAGAACACAGAAATATCATGCAAGTATTTCGAACGCATGAACAAAATGGGAATTACCCTTGAGGTGGAGCTGGGTGTGACAGGTGGTGAAGAAGATGGCGTGGACAACACCGGGGTGGACAGCAGCAAACTGTACACGCAGCCTGCTGATGTGGCTTACATCTACGAGCATCTTTCGGGCATATCTAAACGATTCACGGTGGCTGCGGCCTTCGGCAATGTGCACGGTGTGTACAAGCCGGGCAATGTGAAGTTGCAACCCGTTATTCTGAAAAACTCACAGGATTTTGTAAAGGAAAAATTCAAGACAACCACTGACAGGCCTATTCACTTCGTATTCCATGGTGGCAGTGGCAGCAGCCGCGATGAGATACGTGAGGCCATCAGCTACGGTGCGGTGAAGATGAACATTGACACCGACATGCAGTGGGCATTCCTAAGTGGTGTGCGCAACTATGTGCTTGGCAA
>JBJXFP010000126.1:0-5194 GCA_046155615.1 Flavobacteriales bacterium
AAACACCTGCGGTTAAGGATATTTCTTTCACCGTAAACAAGGGCGAGACCATTGCGTTTGTTGGCCCATCAGGTTCAGGAAAAACAACGATGGTGAAACTGTTGGTTGGACTCTATCAACCCAGCGATGGCAAAATACTTTATGACAACATAGATGGCAATGAGATAGATATGTTGCAACTGCGCGAGCAAATAGGTATGGTGACGCAAGACACGCAATTATTTGCCGGAACGATTAAAGAAAACTTGCTGTTCGTAAGACCAACTGCCACTAACGAAGAAGTGATGGAAGCCTTGCTGAAAGCCTCTTGCCAGCGTCTTTTATTAAGGGCAGAAAATGGAATTGATACCATGATTGGTGAAGGAGGAATAAAAATTTCAGGCGGTGAAAAACAACGACTAAGTATTGCACGGGCGCTGCTTCGCCAGCCCAATTTGCTCATCATGGATGAGGCTACATCAGCACTTGATTCTATCACCGAAATTGAAATAACTGAAACAGTGAAGCACATTCACTCCACACAAAACATTATGACCATTCTGATTGCACATCGTCTTTCTACTGTGATGCATGCCGACAGAATTTATGTGCTTGAACAAGGACAAATAATAGAGCAGGGAAGTCATGAGCAATTAGTGGCTGAGAAAGGACTTTACTATGCCATGTGGAGGCAACAGATTGGTGAGAGGAAGTCGAGTACTGTTGCTTAGAAAACAGATAACTACTTCATTAGCTTCCAAACTGCCACAGCACTCAAAGCACCAGCAATAGGTGCTGCGATATAAATCCACAGTGCTTCCAAATGGCCGGACACTATCGCAGGGCCTATGCTCCTCGCAGGATTCATTGATGCACCTGTCAGCGGCCCTGCAAAGTATGCTTCAAGCAATACTACTAAACCCGCTGCTAAGGCAACATCTCTTATCAAAAACTTCTTGTTTTGTGAAATGATAAGTACCACCAGCATCAAAATGAAAGTGAGTGCAGCTTCAAGCCAGAAGCATGATGAAACAGAAATACTCGGCTGTGTTGCACCAAGCATTTCATTCATTGGAAAAATAAATTTCAGAAGGAACGAAGCGGTAATTGCTCCCAATGTTTGGGCAATGATGTAAGGCAGCACCTCGCGCCATGAAAAAAGTTTGGCTGCCGCAAAGGCAATAGTGACAGCAGGATTGATGTGTGCACCAGATACTTTGGCAAACAACAGAATCATGGCGGTGACACCCAACTGAAAACTCAGGCAAATGCCAAGATGACTTACGAAATCATACTCTTCATGCAGTGCAATGGCGCCTGTGCCAATCAGTACAAGGCCAAATGTGCCGAGGAATTCAGCCAGTAATTTTTGCTTCATCAGTTCCTTTTTTCTTTCTAAAGTCTATATAAGAGTTCCAGGAGAATTGCAGGTAGTAAAAATTCTTCAGTTCATTTCTATTGCTGTTTACCCAAAAGATATACAGCGGCCCAAGCTCAAAGGAGTGACGCTCATTCACGGTCTTGCCAACCGCAGCATAAGCCCAGTTTTCGCCATAGATGGCCGTGGATGATTTGAACGTGTTGAAGAAAAACTCGTTGTATGCATTGAAGTAATATTTCTCATTCTTCAATGCAGTTTTCCAACCCAACAGGTAGCGAATGCGCGAAGTGAAATTGGTTTCATCCAACAATCGGTTTTCAATGAAACGCGCATCGTAGCGCAAGCGATGCTTTATGGTTGACTTACCCACTTGATATTTGTTCTGCAACTGAATGTATGCTCTGTTTTCGTTCCGATATGCATCCTGAAATGGTCTTTGCCTTTCATATACATAACTGCCCGTCAGCGACCATTGCGCATTCAGCTTATAGGTGAGTGCTTGCTCAGCATAGAACGCGAACAAATGCGCAGACTCATTGCTACCATTCACTTCTGAATTGAGCGCATTGACAGCCCCGAAATAGTACAAACTATAGTCGAGTTTATCAGTGAGTGTTCCAGTGTGGTCAACGGTTGGGAAAAAGCCAGCGTGATGCGCAACCTGTGCTTGCATTGGTACAGTGATACAAAACACAAATGCTGTAAGGCAGATAAAATTTGTCCTCATAAGTTTTCCAACACAAATTCTTTAGCGTAAAATTTTATTTCATCGCGTACTCGTGCAAACTCCAACATCACTTCATCTTCGGTCCCTGTAGCCTTGGCAGGGTCCGTGAAGTTGTGATGAAATTTCTTTGCCCTTGTGGGGAAGTATGGACAGCGCTCCTTTGCATTATCACACACGGTAATCACAAAGTCGAAATCAATATCCATGTATTCATCCACATTGTTTGACGTGTGATTTGAAATATCTATTCCATCTTCTTTCATGGTTGCAATCGCTTTCGGGTTTACACCATGTGTTTCTATGCCTGCGCTGTAAACTTTTGCCTTATTGCCAGCGAAGTGTTGTAGATAGCCTTCTGCAATTTGACTGCGGCAACTGTTGCCTGTACATAGAACTAAGATATTCTTCATTGTGCCTTGATGTTTGTTTGGTTCAATTCGGACAATTTGATTTTCTGCTTATCGGCAGGCATACAACAGGCTGCGGCTTGTGTTGTCTCGAAATGTGGGTCGTTAAATTCTGCATCCGCATGGAAATAATAAACTTCCCATTGCACGCCATCTGGGTCGGTCACCCAAAATTTGTCCTGCTTAGCATAACAGCAATTGGTGCCCATCTCTTCTCTTGGTACAAGACCATGTTTCTTCGCTTCCCAAAGTTTTATATTCAAATCTGCTTCGGTCTCTACTTGAAAGCCGAGGTGTCCAAAATTCTGTTGCACACGTTCTGCATTTTCCACAAATGAGATGATAAGCGAAGGGCTATCAAGAATGTATTTGACATAATCGGGTCTCACCTTCTCTGGCTCTTTACCAAAGAAGCTTGTATAAAATTCTACGGTTTTTTGAATATCGCTTACGTAGATGCTCACGTGCATTCTTGGAAAATTGGTATTCATTATTCTATTGAGTTTTTAGAAATTGTGTATTGGATTCGGTTCTTTTAAAAGAACAAAACAGAAAATTCTGCGAGGTATTGAAGGGTGTAGTATGGTCTTCCGTGATGCACTTTAGTTTTTCAAAGCCATTGGCTAACTCACTAGTCAAAGTGCTTTCACTGTACTGCTTGATGTCGAGGCCACTGCATTTCTTCGGCCCATTCTCGCTGAATGTACCTATGGTAACAAAGCCATTTTCATGCACCGCCTGGCGTGCGTTGTTCAAGTATGTTTTCACTTCAGTGTCGGTAGTCAGGAAGTGAAAAGCTGCGCGGTCGTGCCACACATCATAACTTTCAGTAGGATGAAATTCATTGATGTCACTGACAATCCAATTCACCTTGTTTGCCTTATCGCCCAACCTTTGCTTAGCACGCGTAAGGGAGGCTTCTGAAATGTCGAGCACAGAGATATTTTCATAACCCTCATCCAAAAGAAAGTCCACCAGCTTGCTGTCACCACCGCCTATGTCAATGATATGAGCTGACTTTGGGACATCAAATTCATGAATGAATTGCAATGAAGTGGTTGGAATGTCTTGCGTCCACGACACTTCATTAGGTTGTTTAGTGGAGTAAATCTTCTCCCAATGTTCTTTGTTGGTATTCATGTCTATTTCGTTTTTAGCAACACTTTGGATTTTTCGCGTTTGTTTTTGTGTAGAATACATTGAAGGTTTTTTCAAACTTCTCAAAGGTTTTCCAATTGATGCAATAGCAAGAGGTAGTGCCTTCAATATTGCCTTTGATGAGGCCGGCATTCATTAGTTCCTTCAAGTGCTGCGACACAGTGGACTGCGCAAGCGGTAATACTTCCACTATCTCACCACAGATGCACTTGCCATGTTTGGCTATCTCTTTCAGTATTGCCACACGGGCAGGATGGCTGATGGCCCTGGCAAAGTCTGCTAGTTCATTTTCAACCTTGCCGAATTCTTCTCGTTTGTTGGTTGTCATTTCCTTTTATCGTTCATCGCAAATCTACGATGAATGAATAAACAAAAAAGGGAGGCTTCATTCGAAGTCTCCCTTTTTAATGATTTGATAATACTGATTACTCAGCAGCCTCATACATGCAACAATCGCTTCCACCCTCACAGCCCTCAGGAGCATCAGCACAACATTCGCTGTTGTCGCAACATGCGGCATTTGCATCCGCATTCATTTGTGTGTAGGCCACCAGGCTTCCGCCTGCCACGCCAAGAGCCAACAGGCTCACCATCATTACTCTTTTCATTTTCTTACTGTTTTGTTTATTAGTAATTAATGGTTGGTTTAGCAGCAGCCACTGGAGTTGCCCCCGCAGCATCCGCCTCCGCAACATGTGTTTTGATTGTTGCAGCAATTCGCTCCGCAACACGAGTTCTGATTTTGTTCTCTCATTGTTTTGAATGTATTTGTTTGATAATATTTGAATACATCCAATGGACGAACATCTTCAAAGAAAGACGCAAGAACTTCAACAGAATTTGCAATCCGGGCCTTGCTCGAAGTCGAAAATATTTCCGTATTTGTCATAGTGAATACGGCAGCAGTCGGTCATCATTTGCCTCAGTTGTTGTCTTCCGCGCTGCACGCGCGATTTAGCACCTGAGTACGACAGGCCACAATTCGATGCATAGTCCTTTTGTGGCACTCCCTTTAGTTCAGTTTCTTCAATAGCTATGCGGTAGTCTTTGGGCAGCGCACTTAGCAAAGGTTTCAGACAATGAGCAAATTCTGCATTGAGCGAGGCATCAACCTCTGCTTCAGGAAGTTGTTCATTGAGTGCAGTGGTTGTATTGAATTTGCGGAAATAGTCATTCAGGCTGTTGCGGGTAATGGTAAAGACCCATGAAGTCAATTTCTCGGTATCGCTTAGCGTGTGCAACTTCAAGTGTATTTTGACAAATATGTCTTGCAGCAAATCGTTGGCGCTGTCAGCATCCTTCACGCGCTTCATGATAAATCGCAAAAGCTCGCGATGAAATTCATTCCATATTTTTTCAGTAGTGATGGTCATATATATAAGGAGGCATTTTACTCCCGCTCAGTAGACGACAAAGTTGCAGAAAGACGCAAAGACTTTTTTACAACCTGAACAACATCGCAAAAATGATTCTGCTTTCGTTCTTGACCAGTTCGGCCATTAAGCTTCGGTGTATCGCTGTTTGACGAGACAAACGTATGTG
>JBJXFP010000153.1:0-6856 GCA_046155615.1 Flavobacteriales bacterium
GCACACCCAGCAGGCCACGCGCCAATTCGCGCACCACAGTGTTGCCAACCTGTCTCACCATCGTGTTCTTGGTCATGCGCTCTATCACCGATGGGTCTTCTTTTTCCTTTGTTGTTGTTCTGCGTTCTTTCGGAGTCACTTCTATTTCCTCTTCATCTTCATCCTTCTTTGCGTTATTCAGTTTTGCTTCGAGCATTTCATACGCACTCTCACGGTCTGTTTCTTCATTGTATTTGATGGCGAGCATCGAAGCACCAATAACACGATCCATTTCTTCCTGTGCAAGCACACCCATTCTGCTCATGGGTGCGCGCAGATGTGTTGCGGCTAAGGGTGTTGGTATTCCCTTCTCGTTCAGTGCAGTGATGAGCGCTTGGCCAATGCCAATGCTTGTCAATAGTTCCTCAGTTTTGTAAAAATCAGAGATGGGATAATTCTCTGAAGTTTTCCTAATGGCTTTGCGATCCTTTTCTGTGAAAGCACGAAGTGCATGCTGCACTTTCAAGCCAAGTTGTGCCAGCACATCCTCCGGTATGTCATAGGGGTTTTGCGTGCAGAAATAAATACCCACACCTTTTGACCTTATCAGTTTAATGATGGTTTCAATCTGATCGAGCAATGCTTTACTTGCTTCGTTGAAAATGAGATGTGCCTCATCAATGAACACACAAAGCTTTGGTTTGTCAAGGTCGCCTGCTTCGGGAAAAGAGTTGTAAATCTCAGCCAGCATTTGCAGCATGAAAGTAGAGAAAAGCTTAGGCTTGTCCTGAATATCTGTGAGGCGAACGATGCTCACAATGCCGCGGCCTTGCTGATCGAGACGAACCAGATCGCTTACTTCAAAAGATTTTTCACCGAAGAAAATTTCAGCACCTTGGGTTTCAAGTTCTATCACTTTTCTAAGAATGGTAGCTACTGATGATTCAGAAATTTTCCCGTATAGTTTTTCAATTTCATCCTTGCCCTCTTCAGCGCTGTATAGCAACATGCGTTTGAAATCTTTGAGGTCGAGCAGCGGCAGATTGTTGTCATCAGAAAACTTGAAGATGATGGCTACGATGCCGCCTTGCACATCATTCAGTTCAAGAATTTTTGAAAACAACACCGGACCGAATTCACTGACTGTAGCTCTCAGCCGCACACCACTTTGTTTTGACAGCGTAAGTAATTCAATGGTGGAACCACCGGGTGTGTATGGAATGCCGATGGCTGTGTGCCTCTCCTCAATCTTTGGATTTGCAACTCCCATGGCTGCTATACCACTGAGGTCGCCTTTCAAGTCCATCATCAAAACAGGGATGCCTTTGGCGGCCATGTTCTCGGCTATGATTTGCAGCGTCACGGTTTTTCCTGTTCCTGTAGCACCGGCTATCAGGCCATGCCTGTTCAATGTTTTCAGCGGAATTTTTACTTGTGCCGCTGCTTGCGGAGTGCCGTCTAATAGTGCCGCACCGAGCAATAGTGAGTCACCTTTATAGCTATGCCCTTCGTTGATGTGTTGTATGAATTGTTCGTTGCGTTCCATTATGCTTTCAATATTCTTTCTGGCGAAAATATTGTTGCTTCAAAAAGTTGCTTAGCTTCGCTTTTGGTGCTTCAAATTATCCAATCAACAATTATATGCTCGATCAAATTCTCAACTTCGTAAAAGAACAGTCAGGTAGCAACATCGCTACGGACCACGACCTCAATAACAATGACCACAATGAAGTATTCAACGTGGCGCAGCACTCGGTTACAGACTCGCTGAAGTCACAAGCTTTGAGTGGCAACTTTGGCGGACTGCTCGATCTGTTCAACGGAAAATCTGACACAGACCACAGCAACAACCCGGTGGCAGGCGGTATGATGCAAAATGTGATTGGAAGCCTGATGGACAAACTCGGTCTTGATGAAGGAAAAGCCGGAGGCATTGCCAATCAGATAGTACCGCAAATTGTAAAGCGCTTCGCAAGTCCTGATACAGGTAATGCAACAGATGCCGATGATCTGATGAAGAAGATTGGTTTTGACGGAGACAACAACATCATGGATGTAGTGAAAAATTTCACTGGAGGTGGTGGCAACATCATGGACAGCGTGAAGGGATTGTTCGATGGGAAGTAATTTCTTTAAATCACAAATAAGTAGTGAACAATGACGACAAAAATCATTTCCTGCATATGCTTGTTCCTGGTGGTGCTGAACGCCAAGTCTCAATTGACATGGAGCGAAAACATGGCGCCCATTGTGTACAGCCACTGCACCAAGTGTCATCACGAGGGTGGCATCGGCCCATTCTCTCTGATGGCTTATGATGACATGGCCGATGGTGCTGAAACTATATTGGAAGCCATCAACACGGGCTTCATGCCGCCATGGCCCGCTGATCCGAACTACCAGCATTTCGCATTTGAAAATGTACTTACTGATGAAGAAATACAAAACATAGCTGACTGGATAGCGCAGGGCAAACCTGAAGGCAATCCTAATTTGGCGCCTACCCCACCGGTTTACAACGATGATTCTGTGTTGCCCGAAATTGACTTCACGGGGCAGACAGGCGACTATACAAGCACCGCCACCACGCATGATGAGTTTCGCACCTTTGTGATAGATGCCAACATTGCTTCGGACAAATACATAGATGCTATAGAGGTATTACCCGGCAATCCGTCCATAGTGCACCATGTACTTATCTACTACGACCCCACTGATGATTGCCTCACTTTGGATGCCAACGACCCAGGGCCAGGTTTCAGTACCAGCGGCACTGGTGGTGGCCTTCCTGATGAAGTAAAAACCATAGCTGCGTGGGTGCCTGGTAATTCACCTTCTTTTTTACCACCGGGGTTCGCCTTTAAGGTAGAAGCAGGCGGAAACTACCTCATAGAAATTCACTACCCTGAAGAAACTGATGGTGAGGTGGACAACACCACCCTCAATATTCATTACAGCGATTCGCCTACTCCAAGGCAGGTGTTTTTGGATCCTATTCTTTATCATTTTGCTCCTGTGCTCGAAGAGGGATTCATTTACATTCCTGCAAATGACACTGTTACTTTTCATGAGTCTTATCAGGTACCAATTGGTATTACCCTGTTTAATGTATCCCCACACATGCACTTGATTGGTCGCACTGTCACCAGCTGGGGCGAAACATCTGCTGATGGAATCATTCCATTTATTCATATTGACAATTGGGATTTCCATTGGCAATACACCTATCCATTTCCCAGCTTGATGCATGTACCTGCAAGTACTGTGATGAAGGCGACAGCATTTTATGACAACACAGCCAACAACCCGCACCAACCAAACGACCCACCGCAATTAGTGATTGGTGGCGAGGAAACAAGTGATGAAATGATGTTGGTGTTTTTCACCTATACTCTTTATTACCCTGGTGACGAGAATATTGTGATTGATCCCGCATTGCAGGTGGAAGATGTGCTGACACCTGCATTTGCCATGCAGGCATTTCCTAATCCGGCCAGCGAAGAGGTTCAGTTGAGTTGCTTTTCAGCAAACAACGAATCCGTTTCATGCACCCTGATGGACATGAATGGGAAAATTGTACTACAGCAAAACTTGACAATGAAGACCGGAATGAACAAACTGACCTTGCCACTGCACAACGCAGTGGCTGGTGTTTATGTGTTGAATGTGCAGGGCACAGATATGATCCACTCCACGCGCATTGTGATTGATGAATGAACTGAACGTGGTATCCATGAAAAAAGCCGTCAGTGCTGGTAAGTAGTGACGGCTTTTTTTATTTCGTCAAAACGTATCGGCCTGAAACAATTTCAATCTTCATCATCAGCACCACTTTCTTCCGCCACATCCTCTGCTGCTTCTATTTCATCGTCTTCGCCACTAACTTCTTCATCTTCATCATCACCGCCTTTGTAGTTGTCAAATTCACTGATGCCCATGCCTTCATTTTCTGCATTCTCATCATCCACCTTCATGTTTTTGGCTATTTTGAAAAGGTAGATCGCCTCAGCAGTTCTTATTTCCAATGCTTTGATGAATTGGCCCTTGGGTGTGGTGAATGAAACAAGATCATCATTCTCGAAGCCTTCAGGAAAGTGTTTGGTGATAAGATCAATATGTTCCTTCTCCAAACTGTTGTAGTCTTTTATGATTCTTTTAAGTGGTGTTGCCATTCTATTTCAAATTTTGTAATCCAAATTTCGCGATATCGCTTTTATCACTTCAACCATTCTTCACAGCTATAGATGTTCTTCTTAAGTCTCAACAATCTATCAGAGCTATCGCTGTTCTTCTTCCTCAATGATTCAATAGCCATGCAAATATGAGCGGTGCAACAATAGTAGCATCACTCTCGATAATAAATTTTGGTGTGGTGATATCAAGTTTTCCCCAGGTTATTTTTTCATTGGGCACGGCACCGCTGTAACTGCCATAGCTCGTGGTGCTGTCGCTTATCTGGCAGAAGTAACTCCAGAATGGTATGTCGTGCATCTCCATGTCCTGATATAGCATTGGCACTACACAGATGGGGAAATCGCCTGCTATGCCTCCGCCAATCTGGAAGAAACCAACGCCTTTGCCTTTCGAGTTTTCCATATACCATTTAGAAAGCCACATCATGTATTCAATGCCGCTCTTCATAGTGGCGGGTTTGATGTCGCCCTTTATGCAGTAGCTGGCAAAAATGTTTCCCATGGTGCTGTCTTCCCAGCCGGGCACTATGATGGGCAGGTTGCGCTCAGCTGCTGCTATCATCCATGAATTTTTCGGGTCTATCTGATAGTATTGTTTCAGCACACCGCTGTTCAGCATTTTGAACATATACTCATGCGGGAAATAGCGTTCGCCTTTTGTATCAGCATCTTTCCACAGTTCGTGTATGTGCTTTTGCAATCTGCGGAATGCTTCTTCTTCAGGTATGCAGGTGTCTGTTACACGATTCAATCCCCGCTCCAACAGACCCCATTCTTCCTGTGGCGTCAGGTCGCGGTAGTTGGGCACACGCTCATAGTGGTCATGGGCCACAAGGTTCATCAGGTCTTCTTCCAGATTGGCACCGGTGCATGAGATAATGTCCACTTTGCCGGCACGAATCATTTCGGCAAGCGAAATACCAAGCTCTGCGGTGCTCATGGCACCGGCAAGGGTTACCATCATCTTGCCGCCTTCGGCTAAATGAGTTTCGTAGCCTTTGGCCGCATCCACCATAGCTGCACTATTGAAGTGCAGGTAGTTGGTCTGCATGAAATCTCTTATCGAATTGTATTTACCCATGAATTGTTTTTTGTACAGAAAGCGAATTTTTTCCGTGCGGCAAAAATGAAAGATTCAAAGGCGAAGCAACGGAAAGTGAAAAATAAATTTTGCTTATCACTTTATCCTTGCAGGCCGGAGCTATCGGAGACCGCTGACTGACTAAATTTTTCTTCTCCGTTCGGCAGTCCATTTCACTATGAAGCGAATTACATGTCGCCTCACTTTTTTGTCCAATTCTTTGTTTAGCGGGTCGCACAATACATACTGAAATTTGAAATGCGTGTATTCCCATTTCATGCCCTGTACTTTCAGGTTGTGTGTGCCGGGCTGAATTAAGTCACCCAATGCTCCGAGCGATGTCATTATTTCCTGCTGCAGTTCATCAGCATCGCGCAGCAATTGGTTGTCCACTTCGAACTCTATGTTGCTTTTCTTTAGCTCTCTGCGTGTGTAGTTGATGATTTCGCTGCTGAATACCTTGTTGTTAGGTATGTATATGATGTCATCATCATCATTCAGCAGATGTACATTAGTAAGGGTAATGTCAAGTATTTTTCCCTTGTGATTTTCAATCTGCACTTGATCGCCAATGGTGATTACTTTGGCGAAAGTGAGGTACATACCGTTGATCAGGTTGCTGATGTAATCTTTGGTCATCAGTACGATGGCTGCAGCAATGAGGCTGAGCGAGGTAATGGCCTCTTTCACCGTAATGTTGAAAATGCTCAAGGCTAGTACTACGGCCAGCACACCATACAGTACTTTGCTGAGGTGCGAAAGGCCGATGATGAAGTTGTCGCGTCTGGTGCCATCGTTGGTAAAGCGGTAGGTGGCAATGGTGGCGAGTCTGGTGCATTCGATGATGCACACTGCAACAAACACGCGGTGCAGCGTGGGAATAAATTTTTCAGGAAGTTGCCAGTGAAGAAAAAAATCGGTGAACTGCCTGTGGGTATAAAAGAGTAAAGCCGCTATGATGCCGAATAGCGCAGCTTTGAGAAATGTGAACCAATTCATTGCACCAATGATGAATTTGAAAATGCGGCAATTTGAAAATTTGAAAATGAGTTTGCAACCTGTGTTAGTGGATATTGGAATGAAAGCCACGGGCTGAATCACGTGGTGTGATCAACGGCACTTTTTCTTGACGGACTAAAGTCCGAGGCATACAGCAAGCGCGGACAGCGACATCTAACATCTTTCATCCATGCTCCACTGTTCAGTCTTCCCTCTCAAATTTTCACATTTTCTCATTTTCAAATTGGTAAGTTCGCCACATGTCTTTTCCATCAAAAACAAAGCATACCGATAGCAACAATTTTTTTCTGCTCGCAGGGCCGTGTGTGGTAGAAAGTGAGTCGCTCGTATTTGAAGTGGCTGAGCGAGTGAAGGCCATCTCAGACAAGCTTCAGATTCCGTACATATTTAAAGCATCATACCGCAAAGCCAACCGCTCGCGCAGTGATAGCTTTACAGGTATCGGTGATGAAAAGGCGCTGGAATTATTGAGGGCAATAAGTGAAAAATTCGATCTGCCTGTGGTAACGGATATTCACACAGCACAAGAAGCAGCATTGGCTGCACAGTATGTGGATGTGTTGCAGATACCTGCTTTCCTGTG
>JBJXFP010000161.1:0-3906 GCA_046155615.1 Flavobacteriales bacterium
CAACAAAAATCTATCTCAAAGAGCGCGTTGTTAAAACCTGTTATTCGGTTTCTTATTTTGTTTTCGTTTCTTGTCACAGGTCATCAAATACTTGCTCAAGAGCCTTCGGATGAGTGTCAGAACATCAATGTTTGCCTTGGAGACATTGAGCAAATTTATTGTGTACCGCAAATAGTAAATGCGACAGGCGCGGGAGTAGTCCAAATTGCCGGTGATTTCTTTTTTGATTCAAATATTACAGGCCTTGGAACATTTCCAATCACCGTTCAAGCAGTGGATGGAACTCACCAAATTACGGCTACCGTGTTAGAGACACCCACCATCCTGATCAACGGCCAGACTAATGGAACTGCGACTATTTGTCTTGATGGATCAATCAGCCTAGTAGCCACAGGCGGCAATACCTATTCGTGGTCACCAACTTATGGATTGAGCAATCCAAATATCGCGAACCCCATTGCTACAACTAATGTGACCCATACATATACAGTCACCGGAACCAATGAGGGTGGCTGTTCTTCTGAGGCACAATTCACGGTAAACGTTTTGCCCGATGTTACTTTAGATGTGGTGCTGGATGATGAAGTCATCTGTCTTGGCCAGCCAGTCACAGGACAAGTATCCGGAGGTGTTTCAGGGTATACTTATCACATCGATATTGATCCGGCCAACATTGCGATAAACAATGGAAGTGGAAATATCAATTGGACACCAACACAAACGGGCACATACACTTTCAGCGCTACTTTAAATGGAGGCTATCCCTGCCCACTGACGGGCGATTCGGAAACAATAGAAGTTGTGGGCGCCTTACCCTTTGAACTGAGTGCAGATGAAAACCCGATTTGCATTGGAAGTGGAACCCAACTACACGCAAGCAGTGCATTCGATTTGGCATATACATGGTCACCGGCCACCGGCCTCAACACTACAAGCGGAAGCATCGTTATTGCTACACCAATGGCAACAACTACATATACAGTAACGGCAACAAGCAGTTCCGGATGTGTGAGTACTGAAACGATTGAATTGGTGGTTGCAACAGAATGTTGCATCAGCGATATGCCACCCCCAACATACTCTATTGATGCAGCAACGCCTGACTGGGTAGGGATGACTTATACCTTAGATCAGAACCTTGTTATACAAAGTGGAGTTGGTTTTGAAATTGACAATTGCACACTGAAATTTGCTCAAGGCAAAGGCATCATTCTATGGCAGGGGGCAGATTTGAAAATCAAAAATCAATCACTGCTGACCGTAATGGAAATATGCACCGGACATTGGGCTGGTATTTCCGCCACCCATGGTTCAGTATATCCATTCTCAGTTGACAAATGCAATTTGATTATCGAAAATTCCACGATAGAACACGCCAACATTGCCGTGTACTTCAATACACTTTTCGCAGTAGGCCCATTAAGTGGAACAAATTGGAGCTACGTGAAAATAGACAACTGTTACTTTCTGAACAATAGGATTGACTATATACTGCAAGGTGGAGTGGCAAACGGCACCTATACTCCAATCTTTGGCCATATCGTAAATTCTGTTTTCAAAACAGACGCGAATTTCAAAATCGGATTTTTACCCAATCCGACCAAAGCCGTCATTCACAACATGGCCAAGGCCATCCCTGTGGAGAATTGCAAATTCATCAATGAAGTAACTTCATATCTTACTCTGTTTGAAATGACAGCCTTAGAATATTTCAATGCTCCTGCGCGTATCTATTCTTATGCGGACAATGCGCAGGGAATAAACAGTGCTTCTCAAATCATCGGCTTCACAAGAGGAATACGGACAACAAGCGTGAATGGAATTTCAGCGAGCATTTATTTACGCGGCACCGATATAGCTTGCTGGCGTGATGTGTATGTCCGTTCATCAGGCACTCATACTTTCAAAGACAATGATTTTTACAACCTCACCGCGGACATGATTACCTCAAATATGTTCATCAATGGCAGTTTGAATTACATCAACTCAGAGAGCGGTGATGTAATTGGCATCTCGCCCTATGGACTGTATATAGATGGTGCCGGTAGCATCTATACCGTTATAGATAACTATTTCAAAACTTCCATACAGTTACCCGGCTGGACTCAGGGATGGGCACATGGAATGATTGCCAACAACACAGGCGACTTTGCCAACCGCATACGAAGAAATACATTTGAGTACATGCAACGCGCATTGAAGATTCAGGGCGACAACAGAACAACGAATAAAAATGATGGCTTGAAATACAGTTGCAATACTTTTATCAATAACCTGAGCGACATCAGAGAATTGAATAGCAACAATGGAAACCCGGGTTCTTTTGGTGTGCCACATCAATTGAGTGTTCAAACAAATGGAGGTACAACGTGGGCTGCTGATCCCAATAACAATTTTACCCAAAGCAGCAGCTCATGCAATCTGTGCGGCAATGACGATGTGAGCAATACCTTCACTTCAGGCACGACCAATCATAGATATGTGAGGCTGATTAACAGTACAAATCCACATGATGATGAGACTACCGATTTTCCGAAGATTGAAATTATTGATGCAAGTGGAGCATCAGACAATTGCGTTGCAGACATTCAATTGATTGGAGGCACAGGCACAAGTTTGATGAATCAAAAAACGGTTGCCGAAGCCAATTATGAATCACTGCTGGAGACATACGAGGATGTATTGGACGGTGGTAATACAACCGCTCTTCTTTATGAAATAGAAAGCACCAATTATGGGCAGGCACTACAACTGTATTACGACCTGATGGCCCAAAGCCCGAACCTGAGCGAAGAGGCTTTAGTCGCAGCCCTGCAGCGATTTGACCTGCCCGCAGTATTGCTCACCCAGTTGCTCGCCAGCAATCCACACGCGGCCGGAAGCAGTGCCGTTCAAACTGAAATGGAGATGGGTAACGTATCATTCGAAGAATACCAGTTGGCCATGATCAATCAAGGTCTTTCCACCTTCAGTAGTTTAGATGCCATGCAACTCGCCATGTCAGCTTACATAACGGTGAGAGGAGATGCGTTGGCACAACTGATGCGGAACATAGATGAGGATGACAACATCTCAGACAAGGCCTCAGCCAAAATGGCCCTGTTAGATGTAAATAATTATTACACAGATTTGCTATTGAAAATAGAATTGCTTGTGGAAACAGGAGACTACGTGGGTGCGCAACTATTGACCACTCAAGCTGAAAGTGATTTTAGATTGACCGCTTCTGACGAATCCGATTTGGAGAATTATTATGAATTGCTCGCTATGGAAGAAGCGTTGCACGGAATGGAGCAGCCCGTTTTGCAACAGCATGAAGTGAATGCTTTAGAACTGATGGTTGAGAATACCTCTGCGGTGGTGAGTACACGAGCGCTCAATATGCTTATTCAATTTGGTCATGTCTACAACGAACCCATCATGATAGACGAAGGCGGGCTGCGCAACGTGCTTTTTGATTCGAAAGAAACAAACGACAAAGTCTTGAGATTGTATCCAAACCCCGCAATAGACTTCATAACCATTGAGTACACACCCGCTGGTGTAAGCAGAATAGAGTTGTATGACTTGGTTGGCAAATTGGTCATAACACAAAACACACAGTTGATGGCTGTGCAACATTTGATAGACACTCACTCTTTACCTCATTCTATTTATGAATTGAAATTGCTTGGAGTAGGCGGTGAAATTCTTACGACAACATCATTCATCAAAAACAAATGATAAAATACTTTTTGTGTTTGTTCATTGGTGTATTGCCTGAGCTTCTGCTTGGGCAATACACTTATTTCAATGAAGGTTACTTACCTCCTTTTCCGGATGTGGGATGTGGAGGTAGTACCAATCTTTTGATGCGAGACGATTCTATTTTTGCCTACGGTTTCGATCCGTTTGTTGCAGAATATG
>JBJXFP010000163.1:0-2661 GCA_046155615.1 Flavobacteriales bacterium
ATACATCCAAACCATGTTCACTCAAATACTTTTTGTCACCTGTGTATTTCACGTAGTTGTAAATACCATAAGCAATGGCTCCATTGCGATGTATTTCTTCAAATGTAATTTCCCATTCGTTGTGGCATTCCTCACCATTCATCGTAACCATGGGATAGAGCGCTGCACCGTTTTTGAAGCCAAGTTTAGCGGCATTCTCGATAGCGCGATCCAATTGATTGAAACGGTACACCAATAATTGTCGCGCCACTTTTTGCTCCTTTGTGCTCATATAAAATGGGAGGCAATAGGCCTCCGTGTCCCAATAAGTAGAGCCACCGTACTTCTCACCGGTAAAGCCTTTCGGCCCAATGTTAAGTCTTGCATCTTCACCAGTATAGGTTTGATTGAGATGAAAAATGTTGAACCGAATGGCTTGTTGTGCTTCATCATCGCCCTCTATCACAATGTCAGCGAGCTTCCACACTTCAGCCCACTTTTCCTTTTGAGCTGTCATCATTTTATCGAAGCCAATTTCATGCGCTCTTCGTGTTGCGCGCTTGCACATATTCAGCAAATCTGCCTTGCTATAATTCAACGATGAAACCACACCCACATATTTGAAAAGAGAAATGGTCTCGCCTGGATTAACTCCTTTCTCAAAATTGTTCTCCGCGAAAAACTCCTTGCTTGAATGATGAAATGATGGCTGCACAGCATTGCCTTTGAGTGTGAGGTGAATTTTCATTCCCACCGCAACATCAAACTCGGTCTTGCGTGTGCGTGTCACAACATAGCTTTCACCTGCCACAGATTCGTGATGAATGGACTCCCAAAATTTTTCTTCGTAGTTGCTGTCATGATTTTTCACATCGCCATCTAAGTATGGCTGAAAGCGAATCATGCCCATGAAGTTGAGTGGAGTAACTGAATAGCGAATGGCTGCAGTTTCATCATCGGCCATTGAGCAGAAACGCAGAGCCTCTATGTGCACCATCTTTCCTGAAGGCATTTCGATGTCGAATGAACGAAGCAAGTAGCCTTCCTTCATATTCAGCTCTCTGCGAAAGTTCGAAGTTATGCAGGTGGCAAAGTCCATTTCTTCCTCATCAATCCAAACATGGATGCCTATCCAGTTGGTGCTGTTCAGCACCTTGGCGAAGTATTCAGGATAACCATTCTTCCACCAGCCCACGCGCGTTTTGTCAGGATAATAAACGCCTGCCACGTAGCTGCCCTGCAATGTTGGCCCGGTAAATTTTTCTTCGTGATTAGCGCGTTGACCAAAGCGACCATTACCAATGGAGAATATGCTCTCCGAAGAACGATGGTGCTTGCGCTTAAATCCTTCTTCGATGATTTTCCAGGGGTCGGTTTTGAGGTATTTTATCATAGTGCTTGGCTCTTAGCCTTTAGCTGTTAGAGGCTGTCTGAAAAGGCGGCAAATAAAAGAAAGTGTCTATCGGACACCAATTAAGAGTTATCATCAAGGAAGCAGCTCGCAACCAAGCCGATTTGCAAGGCCCTTTCCGCCCCACTTCATTATAACATCATGATTCCACTCGAATGCAGGGCGTGCAATTGGAGCAAGAATATTCATCCACCACCTAGTAGTCTTTACCATCCAGTCATAACGAACAACGGTGGTTTCACCGGTAGTAGTAAGTGTCCAGATGCCTTGTCCATCCAACTCACCGAAAGCAAGACCTTCGATGCGTTGCAAGTATTCAACAGCAGTGACACGCGAGTGGAATGAAAGTTTGTAAGGCAATGCGCTCTTGAAGGTGAAGATGCGGACACTGTTCATTCCATTTGATTCGCCCGCTTCCACTGTTTCCACCTTTACCACGCCCTTCCACCACTCGGGCCATTGCTCAGCATTGAGGATTTCATTCCACACTTTTTCAAGCGGTGCATTAAGTTTCCAAATGGTGATGAAGGAGTAATCTTGCATAGTTGGGGTTTGACAGGTTCAATGATACCATGAAGAATTTCTTTCATTCGTATCAATATTTGAAAACTCTTTGAGTTAAGAGAAATGATGAATCATCATAAATACACTTTTTTGCTTTGCATAATTGCTTTGACATTGTTCAATTGTAATGAACCAGCCGCAAAAAACGGTGAAGAAAAAATTGATTACACGGGGTTTCATGAAGTGAGTTTTGAACTGCTGAATGATTTGGGAAAGGTGACTATGATGATTCCAGATGCCCTCGATTCATCAGAATTCAGATATGCAAGTAGTTGCACAACTCAAGATAGTCGCTATTGGGGTCAATTTTTCAGCGGAAATTCTGGTAAACTTGTTGGACAAGAATTCATTTCAGAATTGAGCGACACAAATAGCTTTCAGATAATAGTCCTAAAACAGGGCTTATTGGTTTATGAAGAAAAAACTGCCACATATGAATTGTCAATGTTTGATTCCCTTTTGAATACCAGAAAGATTATACATAAGTGGAGTGGCGAGTTTAATGCAAAGGACTACTCTATGATAGATGGCCAGTGTTTCGATTTTTTGGTCCTTGATAATAGCTACCCCGAGTATTCTTATGACAATCAATTTATCGCTGAATTCATTCATGCGAATCAGCATATGACCTTGCATTTTATTTGGAACAGTGAATTGAAGCTTGATAGAACATGGATGGATAAAGTCCTAAAATCTCTATGCATAAA
>JBJXFP010000170.1:0-18594 GCA_046155615.1 Flavobacteriales bacterium
GATATGAGCACTTCCGAACTCGCAGCGGAAATGTTTGCATTCGCGTGTTGCGTAAATATTTCTGTTGTGGGGAGTTCTTCTTTGCTCATAAATTCGATATACTCTTTGTAGATGTTGGCGTACACCGGAGTCTCCAATTGCAATTCGTCCTGCTCCAGATTGGTTATGAGGTATTCCGCTACTGATACCTGGTGTTTTTCTTCGTGGCCATCTTCGTTCATTATGGCCAATTCTATACTTTGTTCACCATAAGTCAACAGCAGTCGTATCAGATCCTTTTCCTGAAAGTAAAGTGTAAATTCATTTTGAATTTCACCCGGAATTCCATCGGCAGCATTTTCATCTAACAGCGGCAGTGGTTCATCCGTTGGCTGTGCAGTGCTCTTTTTAAAGTTGGAAGAGATGACACGGTTGAGTGCTGTGATGAGCACTTGCTCCTGTATGCCCAATAAGCGGCTGCATTCCTGCACATACACACTGCGCGTGATGTTGTCAGGCATCAGTGCTATGCTTTCCACAATGCTCTTTATCAGGTCAGCACGTTTTACCGGATCGTTGCCTGCTTCTTCCTTTAGCAGATTTGTTTTGAAGGTGATAAAGTCTTTTGCATTGCCGGCAATGAAACTTTGTATTTCAGTGCTGCTGTGTTTACGCGCAAAGCCGTCCGGGTCGTCACCATCAGGAAAGAGAACTATGCGCACATTCATACCCTCTTTCAGTATCATGTCGATGCCGCGAAATGAAGCTTTGATGCCGGCACTGTCACCATCAAATAGTATGGTGATATTTTGTGTGTACCTGCGCACAAGGCGTATCTGCTCCTCAGTAAGGCTGGTGCCGCTGCTTGCTACTACATTTTCCACTCCGGCTTGGTGCATGCTTATTACATCAGTATAGCCTTCGCACAGGTAGCATGCATCTTCCTTCACCATCGCATTTTTTGCCAGGTGCAGGCCGTAAAGCGTTTTGCTTTTTATATAAAGTTCGCTTTCTGGAGAGTTGAAATATTTGGCTATGTCCTTTTCAACTTTCAGTGTGCGCCCTCCAAAGGCTATCACCTTACCACTGATGTTGTGTATAGGAAACATGACGCGGCCTCGGAAGAAGTCATAGGTTTTGTCTTCACGTTCGCGGGTCAGTCCGGCCTTTATCAGATATTCTTTGCTGTATGCCTTTTCCAGCGCTGCTTGTGTCATTGCATCCCATTTGTCAGGGCAATATCCAAGTTGAAATTTTGATATGATATCGCTGCGAAAGCCGCGTTCTTCGAAATAGCTCAGTGCGATAGCCCGGCCTTCTTCAGTCTCATTCATTTGTAACTGAAAATACTTTGCAGCCCATTCATTTACAATGCTCAGTTGTTCGCGTTCGCTCTTTTCCTGTTGTTGTTGTTCGGTTTGTTGTTCTTCTTCTATTGCTATGTTGTACTTGTCAGCGAGCCAGCGCAGGGCTTCCGGATAGCTCAGTTTCTCATGCTGCATCAAAAAGTCCACAGTATTACCACCCTTGCCCGATGAGAAGTCTTTATAAATATTCTTTGATGGAACAACAAAAAAACTGGGAGTCTTTTCGTTGCTGAAAGGTGAGCGCGCTTTGTATGTACTTCCGCTTCTTTTGAGTTGCACAAATTCACCCACCACTTCTTCAATGATGGTGGCTTGCATGATGCGGTCTATGGTGCTGCGCGAAATCATTCAGCTTTTAGGCATGGCGAATGTAGGATTGGAGTGATTGAAAAGTAGGAAATTGTAGCGACCTTAGCCCGTGAACTTGCGACCCGCAAAAGACAAAAGCCCCCTGAAAACTCAGAGGGCTTTTTATTTATCCGATAAAAAATTTCAGGCGATTACATCATTCCGCCCATTCCGCCACCGCCCATTGGAGGCATGGCCGGTGCGTCTTCTTTGATGTCACTGATTACGCATTCTGTTGTAAGCAACATACCAGCGATAGAAGCAGCGTTCTCAAGAGCTACACGTACCACTTTAGTTGGGTCGATAACACCGGCAGCTATCAGGTTTTCGAATACTTCAGTGCGGGCATTGTAACCGAAGTCGTCTTTGCCTTCGCGCACTTTGTTTACGATCACAGCACCTTCGCCACCAGCGTTGGCAACAATCTGACGTAGCGGCTCTTCGATAGAGCGAAGTACCAAAGCGATACCGGTTTGCTCATCTTCATTCAGTCCTTTCAACTTCTCGAGACCTTTTGCAGCACGGATAAGTGCAACGCCACCACCGGGAACAATTCCTTCTTCAACAGCAGCGCGTGTTGCATGCAATGCATCATCCACACGGTCTTTCTTCTCTTTCATTTCTACCTCAGTAGCTGCACCGATGTACAACACGGCCACACCACCAGCGAGTTTCGCAAGACGCTCTTGCAATTTCTCACGGTCGTAGTCAGAAGTAGTTTTTTCTATTTGTGCTTTTATTTCAGCAATACGCGCTTGAATAGCGTCTTTGCTGCCCGCACCGTTTACGATGGTGCTGTTGTCTTTGTCAATGGTGATCTTCTCAGCACGGCCAAGATCCTCAAGCGTAGCGTTCTCCAGTTTCAAACCGGTTTCTTCGCTGATTACTTGTCCACCTGTCAGCGTAGCAATGTCTTGCAACATAGCCTTTCTGCGGTCGCCAAAGCCGGGAGCTTTAACTGCAGCCACTTTCAGAGCGCCTCGGATTTTGTTTACTACCAATGTTGCTAATGCTTCACCATCTACGTCTTCTGAGATGATCAAAAGTGGTTTGCCTGTTTGTGCTGACTTCTCGAGAATCGGAAGCAGTTCCTTCATGGTGCTTATTTTCTTATCGTAGATAAGGATGTAAGCGTTTTCCAATTCAGCTTCCATGTTCTCCGCATTGGTAACGAAGTATGGAGACAAGTAACCGCGGTCGAACTGCATGCCTTCTACAGTTTTCACTTCAGTCTCAGTTCCTTTTGCTTCTTCAACGGTGATTACACCTTCTGTTCCTACTTTCTGCATTGCTTCAGCTATCAGGGTTCCGATAGTTTCATCGTTGTTAGAAGAAATGGAGGCCACTTGTTTGATTTTGGCTGTGTCGCTGCCTACAGTCTTGCTCAGTTTTTTCAGCTCAGCTACAATTGATTCTACTGCTTTGTCAATACCACGTTTCAAATCCATTGGATTGGCACCGCTTGCTACGTTCTTCAAGCCACCTGTAACAATAGCTTGTGCAAGCACTGTGGCTGTAGTAGTTCCATCGCCCGCTATGTCAGCGGTTTTGCTGGCCACTTCTTTCAGCATCTGTGCACCCATGTTTTCGATGGGGTCTTTCAGCTCTATTTCTTTAGCTACGGTCACTCCGTCTTTTGTGATTTGCGGAGCACCGAATTTTTTGTCTATGACCACATTGCGGCCTTTGGGTCCGAGGGTCACTTTTACAGCGTTTGCCAAAGCATCTACGCCTGTCTTCAGCCTCTCACGAGCGCTGGTATCGAAGGTTATTTCTTTTGCCATTTTATTACTTGTTGATTTTTTGACTTGTTGATTTACTTGTTGGTTTGTTGATTTAGAGATTTAGCTGACAGTATTTGCGATTCAATCTCCAAATCATCAAATGATAGCGAAAATGTCTGACTCGCGCATGATGAGGTATTCTTTACCATCAATGGTGATTTCTGTACCTGAGTATTTGCCGTAGAGAACAGTGTCGCCACTCTTCACGGTCATTGGCTCGTCCTTTTTGCCGATGCCCACCGCTATGATGGTGCCGCGTTGTGGTTTTTCTTTAGCGGTATCGGGAATGATAAGGCCGCTCGCAGTTTTGGTTTCTGCAGCCGATGGTTCTACCAGAACGCGGTCTGCAATGGGGGTTACTTTCACTGACATGTTATTGATTGAATTTTATTGGTTAACTAAAAATGCTTGAATGAAAAGTCGAGAATTTTAATTTCTCGTGCCGCGCGGTTGTCAGGTTTTGTGCCAGCGTTGAAATGGCAGACATATCAGCAAAAAATGGCAGACCCGGGCAAAAAAAATGTCAGTGAACTTGAAGTTCACTGACATTTTTTTCATGAAATTTCAATCGGAAAAGTTTATTGGCCGGGCTGTTCGGTACCCTCTCCAGTGCCAGTGTCATCGGTTTGCTCTGTAGGTGCACCTGCTGCTTCATCTGTGTCCGTGATTTCGCCTGCAGTTGAAAACATACGGGTGGCAGCAAGTGCTACCACAAATAATGCGATGCACAAATACCAAGTTGCTTTTTCAAGAAAGTCGGTGGTGCGCTGCACACCTCCTATCTGGGCCACACCCTGAAAGCCTGTTGCAAGTCCGCCTCCTTTGGGGTTTTGAATAAGTACTACCAGTGCCATAAGCACGGCTACAATAACAGCGAGAATAACGATAAACATGATTGGTTATGGTTTTTTGAGCTTGTCTAAATTTTTTAATTGGGCGGCAAAATAAATGCTTTTCTCAGGATGAAGCTCGATCAATTTTTTGTAGGCTCTGCGAGCCTTGTCCGGCTTGCCTTGCAGCGCATACAACTTTGCCATTGTTTCCGTCACCAGTTCTAAGTCTTCCTCTAAGCTCTCACGCGCCATATTGCCGGTAGGGTAGTCAACAGATCTATTGCGCGTAATTCGTGGTTCAATTTGTATGAATCTGTCAATGAGGTTGCGATGGTTTTCTCTCGCATCGGGCACCTGAATGCGCTGGTTATGCTTCCTTCTCAGACGTTCATGGGTTGCAGCCTCATCCGTTTCTGCATCGTTCTCTATCTCTTGCCCATGGCCGCCACGAAGCCAGTCAGCCGATGCCGGAGGTGTGGTGCTTTCGGGAGGTATTGCTATCTGTTCTGCAAAGTGGATTTGTCTGGAGCGCATCAGCATCCAGCGTGCATAAGGCGAGGCCTGGGTTAATTCATCATCATTCAATTGTTCATCCGAACCTTCAACAGCCGCTACCTGCAACGGCACTATGTCATCTTGCACTTCACCTACCTCCAGCTCTATGCTACTTTGCATGGCTTCAAGGAGTATTTCGCGCTGCAAATCGTCCAGTTGAGGTTTGATACTACCTATTGAATCAATCTCACCTGCAGTTGCAATCTGTTCCTGAGATGACGTTATGTGCGGTGGTTTTTTTTCCTCTGAAGCATCTTTAGATTCATCTAATAGTATGTCAGCAGCAAGCCAAATCACCTGCTGTGTGGCAAGGCTGGCCTCAACAGGTTCAATGGGTTGCGCAGTATCGTCTCTTTCCTGTTTTGATTGAATGACCAGTGATTCAGATAATTCGGTAATTCCTTCTATTACTATTTCTGATTCCACACGCAGCGATTGTTCGTCTTTCAGCCAGTGGTAAAGCGCAGCTCTGTTTCCTGCGTATAGCGCAGCCTTGCTAACCTGATTGGTGTATCCGAAATGTTTTTGCTGCTTGTATGTTTTACTCAACAACATCTGTGCAGCAGAGAAGTATGGAAACTGTCTGGCAATGTTTTCTAATTCCAATGGGTCAACTAGCAATTGGCTTTGCTGGTTTTGGATAAGGCTATTGATGGCATCCTTGTTCATTTACCAGTTGCCCACGCTTGCATTAAAGATTTCAGTTACAAGCTGCTCATTTATTTGTTTCCACAAATCCTCCTCAATGCTGAACAAGTCGGTAGAGGCATTGTAGTCAGCAAATTTTGAGAATGTTTTTTCGAAGTTGAGGTTTTCTTCGAGCGCATTGTTGTATTTGATTTTTACGGATATGGTAAGTCTGTTTTGTGAGGCCTGTTCCGCAGCACCGCCTTGTATGGCAATGGGCGAAATTTTATACTCAGTCACTAAACCTGAATAGCTCAGCTCACCATCACTTTCCACTAATTTCAGTGGACTTTGCGCTACAAGTAAATCCTTCAACGCTTCAGTCAGCCGCTGTGCATAGGCAGGTGTTGCCAGTGCGGTTTGTGGCTTGAGGTAATCTACTGAGAATGTTTTGGCACCACTGTATTGCCCCCCGGTGAAGGAATAAATGCCGCAAGCATTGAACAGCAAAATCACGATGGATATGAGGAAGATATTTTTCAAATAGTAGAACTACAACGCCACTTTCTGCGGCAGATTATACTCTTTTATTTTTCTGTAAAGTGTGCGCTCTGAGATGCCCAACTCTCGTGCTGCAAATCTGCGTTTGTTCTTGTGTTTTTTCAATGCCTTCAGTATGTAATCGCGTTCTGAATTTTCGAGTGAAAGAGTTTCTTCCACTTCCTCATGGTCGTGTTGCTCTTGCACCGGATGGGCCTGTGGCATGTGGAAGATACCATTCCCTGTTGTGGCCAATCCATTTGAGTTTGCACCGGCAGCACCACGGTTCTCAGACATAAAAACTTTTTGCATCAGCTCCACATTCTCTGGCGATGGTTCCATGCGGCCTGACTGAATCATGCCAAGTACGAGCGATTTGAGATCATTCAAGTCGTTCTTCATATCGAAAAGTACTTTGTAGAGAATTTCGCGTTCGCTTAGTTGGTTAGTGTCAGTACTTCTGCTGCCGGCCACTACCAAAGATTTTGAGCCAAATCCTTCCTGCGGCAGGTAAAATCGCAGCGTATCAGCACTTACCATTCTTTCCTGTTCAAGCACATTCATCTGTTCAGTGATGTTTTTGAGCTGACGTATGTTACCGGGCCACGAGTAGTTCACCATCATTTCCCGCGCATCCTGAGTAAGACTGAGCACCGGCATTTTGTACTTCTCTGCAAAGTCAGTTGTGAATTTGGCAAAGAGCAAAGGAATATCCTCTTTTCTGTCGCGAAGTGGTGGCAGCGCAACAGGTACTTGATTGAGGCGATAGAATAAATCTTCGCGGAACTTGCCGTTGCGAATGGCATCGCTGAAATCCACATTGGTGGCGGCTACCACACGCACATTTGTTTTCTGCACTTTGGAAGAACCCACACGGATGAACTCACCTGTTTCCAACACACGCAACAAACGCACTTGTGTGAGCGCTGGAAGTTCGGCTACCTCATCGAGGAAAATTGTTCCGTTGTTCGCTTCTTCGAAATAGCCTTTGCGCGCATCGGTAGCTCCGGTAAAAGAGCCTTTCTCATGGCCAAACAATTCGCTGTCAATGGTGCCTTCAGGAATGGCACCACAGTTCACAGCTATGTAAGGCGCATGTTTTCTGGCGCTGTATGCGTGTATGATTTTGGGAATATTCTCTTTACCCGTTCCACTCTCACCATTGATGAGCACTGACATATTGGTGGCTGCCACCTGCACCGCTATATCTAAGGCACGGTTCAGCATAGGCGTGTTGCCTATTATTTCAAATCGTTGTTTTACTGTTCTAAGATCCATGACCTTCTTTTAAACTTCGTCTTTTACTATTTCTCCAATCAACGTCACACTGGTGCTGTTGGTAGTCATCACATTCACATAGTCACCAGGCTTCACAGCTACTTTCTTCGGGAAAACTACTACCACATTTTGTGTATTGCGCCCCTGAAAATGATTTTCTGATTTTTTAGAAGTTCCTTCGATCAGCACTTTCTGAGCATAACCAACATAGAGCTTAGTGCGACTTGCGGCATTTTTCATCTGTACATCTATCACCTCTTGCAGCCTTCGGCCTTTCACTTCCTCAGGTACATCATCATCATACTTCCTTTCGGCCAGTGTCTTCGGACGTTCCGAATATTTGAACATGAATGCCATGTCGTATTGCACTTCGCTCATCAGTGATAGTGTGTCCTGATGCTCTTCTTCTGTTTCACCACAAAACCCGGAGATGATGTCAGTGCTGATGGCACACTGTGGCATGATGGTGCGAATGGATTGAATACGACTCATATACCATTCTCGAGTGTAACCGCGATTCATGCGCTTCAACACATCGCTGTTGCCACTCTGCACGGGCAGGTGTATGTATTTGCAGATGTTGTCATATTTCGCCATTACATGCAACACTTCATCTGTCATGTCTTTGGGGTGCGAAGTGGAAAAACGAATGCGCAAATCGGGATGTATCTGCGCCACCATTTCCATCAGTTGGGCGAAGTTCACACTCCCTTCCCTTTGGGAAGGGTCGGGGATAGAATTATCCTCCCTCTCCTCTTGGAATGGGGCTGTGGGTGAGGTGCTCCATTTGTAGCTATCCACATTTTGCCCAAGTAGCGTTACTTCACGATAGCCTTGATTGAAAAGGTCTGTAGCTTCATTTATTATGCTCAGTGCGTCTCGGCTTCGCTCACGGCCTCGTGTGAAGGGCACCACACAAAACGAACACATATTGTCGCAGCCACGCATGATGCTGATGAAAGCTGTGATGCCATTGCTGTTCAAACGCACCGGGGTTATTTCAGCATAGGTCTCTTCCCTGCTTAGCAGCACGTTTACCGCCTTCTGACCTTCATCTAATTTATCTATGAGATTAGGAAGATCACGATAAGCATCGGGGCCAACTACCATGTCCACTAATTTTTCTTCCTCCATCAATTTTTCGCGCAGGCGTTCAGCCATGCAACCCAGCACTCCAATCTGCATTTGTGGTTTGCGCCTTTTAATGCTGCCTAAAAATTGGAGTCTGCCTCGGATACGTTGCTCTGCGTTGTCGCGAATGGCGCAAGTGTTCAGCAACACAAGGTCAGCTTCTTCAGGATCGCGTGTGGTAGTAAAGCCTTCTTTGGCCAGAATGCTGGCTACTATTTCACTGTCAGAAAAATTCATCTGACAGCCGTAACTTTCAAGAAGGAGCTTGCGATTTTGTTTTACCTCACCCCGATCCTCTCCGGTGGAGAGGGCGTTTGGCAGCATGAGGTATTCACCCTGTCGGGTTTCGTCTATTATTTTTTCTTCCACAGTGTATAGCTGTTTTGAAATTTATTTTGAAGGGGGGCGAAGATAAGTAAGCCCTACAGTCTGGGATTTCGCTACCCTAAATAGCAATCAGTTAATAGTATGATATAGGAAACAATCAACTTACTTTATGAAATCAATACCTATTCAAAATTAGTATTCCCATTCTATTCGAAGTAGATCATCACCTTCTCCATCACAGTTTCTAACACTGCATCGGGACAGGAGGCACCGCTGGTGAGCACTATGCGCACATGCTCCTTATTCGGCAGCCATTCATGTTTTGCCAAAAGCTTTTGAGTTGGATAGTCAAAATGATGAAGCATCTCGCGCGATTCAATCTCGCTTGCATCTTTGATGAAGTAAGCAGGCATTTTTTCAGAAAGGATGGTCACAATTTGTGAAGTATTGGAGCTATTGTAACCACCAACCACTATAGCCAGATCGGCTTCATGCTTCAGTACTTCAATTGTACTCTGTTGATTGTCGTTGGTGGCATAGCACAAGGTGTCGCGTGTGTCAGCGAAATGCTCCTTATGACTTTCACCATGCATTTCTGTCATCACATTTTTGAAGTAGTCGGCTATGGCTTGCGTTTCGGTGGCGAGCATGGTAGTCTGGTTCACTACTCCCACTCTGTCTAAGTGCAGATAGGGATCAAATCCTTCGGAGTATTTATTGTCAAAAGAGCTGAAAAATTCTTCGCGTGGCAATTCCTTTTTGATAAATCGAGCAAGCAGCTCTGCCTCGGCCATATCGCGAATGATAATGCTGGGCGCATTCTGATAGCTGTGTGAAAAGGTGGCGCGTGTTTCTTCGTGCTTGTGCTTGCCATGAATGATGATGGTGAATCCCTTCTGACCTATTTCGCTGCTGCGTTTCCATACTTTTTCTACAAAAGGACAGGTGGTGTTGTATCGCTCTGTTTGAATCCCTTTATCACTCAGAAATTTTTCTATCTCCACCGTGGTTCCGAAAGCTGGCGTTATCACCACATCATCATTGGTGATGGCATCCCACGGCAAAAGCTGATTGCCTTCAGTATCCATAATGAACTCAATACCCTGTGCTTGCAAATCCTCATTCACCGCAGGATTGTGAATCATCTGACTGAGAAGAAAAATGCGTTTACCGGGATTTTCTTTGATGGCCCGATAAGAAATTTCGATCGCATTCTCCACACCATAACAAAAACCAAAGTGGCGGGGCAGTAAGAAAGTAACGCTGCCAAAATCAAGCATGGTGGGCGTGAAGTCTTTCTTACGCGGGTCTTGCAGCTTGCGTCTCTCCTTCACTGCTCCTACAATGCCTGAGCGATAGTATTCCGGTATTTCGAATTTTTTCATGCGTTGCAAAACTCGCAGATTTGTGCATTGTCATGCATCAAGGTTGTTTCATGTGCAGTCAACTCAGCATGTAGTTTTTCGCACCATGCAATGATTGTAGAATCTTGCACCCTCATTTTTTTGCGCAAGCAGAGATAATCAATAAGCAACAATGAACAAAGCCGTAGCAGAATTGGGGAGGTTAGCCGAAGCGCTGAGGATAGAGCGTGAGGAAGATTTTGAACAACACAAGTTGTGGCTTGAAAAATCGACCATTCAGGAAAGGAAGAAGAATGGTATCACATGGTTTCCGTTGCGAGTAATAGAAACAGGTTATGGTATGGGCGAATACCCTTTCATGGTGGTGGAGCGCAACGATCAGCAAGGCAAATCACACAAGTTTCAGACAGCAAATCCGGTATCACTTTTCAGCGCAGCGCAAGGCAACGAGGGTGAAAATATCAATGGCACCATAGGCTATGTGGACGACTCGCGCATGAAGATCACCTTCTTTGCAGATGAGCTTCCGGACTGGGTGGACGATGGAAAACTGGGAGTGAATATGCTCTTCGATACACGCACCTACGATGAGATGTTCAAGGCATTGAACTACCTCATCAATGTGGAAAAGGGCCGCACACGCGAGCTGCGCGATATATTACTTGGTGAAACTGAGTTGAGGTTTTTGACCAAAGAAAAAAGAAACTCTGTGCGCTTGAATGATTCGCAGAATGAAGCATTGCAAAGCATAGTGGAGGCAGAAGATCTGGCTTTGGTGCATGGCCCGCCCGGCACCGGCAAAACCACAACACTGGTAGAATCAATAGCCGAATTGCTGAAAGAAGAAAAGCAAATCTTAGTATGTGCGCCAAGCAATGCAGCTACCGATCATTTGGCGAAAAGCCTGAATGCAAAAGGCCTGCGCGTGGTGCGCATTGGCAATCTTGCTAAGGTTGAGACTGACAATACTTCGCTCACCATGGATGTGCTTGTGCAACAAGAGAAAGATTTCAAACAGATAAGAGAACTGAAAAAACGCGCCATTGAACTGCGCAAAATGGGAGGCAAATACAAACGCAGCTTTGGCCGCGAAGAAGCAGTACAGCGCAAACTGATAATGAACGAAGCCCGCAACCTGAGCCGCGAAGCACGTGAACTGGAAAACTACCTTGTGCAGAAAGTATTGGACGATGCGCAGGTAATTGCCTGCACGCTGATAGGCAGCACAAGCGACTATTTGCGTGACAGAAAATTCAGCACTGTGGTGATAGACGAGGCTGGCCAGGGTATAGAACCCGCAGTATGGGTGCCCATTCTGAAGGCTGAAAAAGTGGTGATGGCGGGTGATCCTTTTCAACTGCCACCAACTGTGAAGAGCACTGAAGCAGCAAAGCGCGGACTGAGTACCACCTTGCTTGAGAAGGCGATACAAAGACACACACGAGTGAATCTGCTCAATACACAATACCGCATGCATGCACACATCATGGAATTTTCGAATCGTAAATTTTATGCTGGCAAACTCATGGCACATGCATCAGTGGCAGGTCATTGCCTTCCACTTTCGCCACAAGCTGTCGAGTTCATTGACACAGCCGGCTGTGGCTATGATGAGCAGCCGGGCGAAGGCAGCGAAAGCCTTTGCAACGCGGAAGAAGTGAAAGTAATCCGCAAACACTTTGATGAATTATTCCAAAGACAAAACGCAGATTTCAGCATCGGAGTTATTTCGCCATACCGCGCACAGGTTGAGTTGTTACAGCAAGAATTCGCTGGTAATAAATCGGTGGTGGCAAACACAGTTGACTCCTTTCAGGGGCAAGAGCGTGACATCATTTATATAAGTATGGTGCGCAGCAACGACAAAAACGAAATTGGATTTTTGCGTGACTACCGCAGAATGAATGTAGCCATGACTAGAGCCAGAAAAAAATTGGTAATAGTGGGAGATAGTGCAACTTTGGGGCATGATCGTTTTTATGAAGACCTATTGAAATACACTGAAGAAATTGAGGCCTACCGAACAGCATGGGAATTGATGTATTGAATTATTGTTCGGTCTGATTTCCTGATTTTATAGCTGTGATTATCATGAGGCAATCATCCATCTGACCGGCATCTTCATCTGTTCATAGCATTTGATTCCAATTAGGAAAATGTTCGGGTTTACCACTACAGATGCCAGTTTTTCCCGATCATCCATTTCATCACGTATACTCAGGCAATCTTTCGTTAGTTAGCCAAGTCTTTGGTTTCGTAACCCACCCACAACCTGCATGCGATTGTCTTTGTTTTTGCGAAAATGTACGTTACTGATATTGCTTCTGGCAATACAGTATCACGCTTTGTGCACTCATATTGTAGGTGGTGATATACACTATATCTGCAACGGTGGAAACAGCTACACTATCGTTATGAAAATCTACCGCGACTGCTACAACGGCATCAGCGGTTTTGATGATCCGGCAAGTATTGGTGCCTTTGATCAGGATGGTGATTTAGTGATGAACATCGAAATTCCACTGAGTCAGGGTGTGATAACGATACTGCCAACTGAACTTGACAACATGTGTTTTAATCCGCCCACTGATGTCTGTGTGGAGGAATGCAGGTATGAAGAAACAGTGACACTGAACATACCTGCCGGAGGTCTCACGCTTGCCTATCAGAGATGCTGCAGAAATACCAGTATTGTCAATTGCGCAAGCAATGACGATATAGGGATGACCATTACCGCATTCATTCCTGATCCTTCACTTGCCGTGTGCAACAGCAATCCGGCTTTTATAAGTTTTCCGCCTGTTTTCATTTGTATGAATGTGCCCTTTGAGATGGACCACAGTGCGGTGGATCTGGATGGCGATGACTTGGTTTACTCCTTTTGTAATCCTCTGCTGGAGAATATGGTGGGCAACTACATCAATCCACCGGGCGCACCTCCATATCCATTGCTCAACTTCTATCCTGAATTCAGTGCTGCTTATCCTATTGCCAGCGATCCCGCTTTTACACTCGATCCGGTTACCGGATTGTTGAGCGGTACACCTAACGAATTGGGTCAGTATGTGGTAGGCATCTGTGTGGAAGAATACCGCAATGGTGTGCTTCTGAGCAGTACCAATCGCGATTTTCAATTCAACGTTACGTTGTGTGAGCCCAATGTGGCAGCATCCATTCCCGAACCCGAAAACTTCTGTGCCGGTGCTGAACTTTCGTTTGAAAACAGCAGCGTGAATGCAGCTACATTTCATTGGGATTTTGGTGTGCCTGAATTGGACAATGACACTTCAAATGTGGAATCACCCAGCTATACCTTTCCATATGCCGGTGAATTTCCTGTTACCCTTATTGTCAATCCCGGAACGATGTGCGCTGATACCACACAAGTCATTTTCGGCACATATCCTCCCCTCAATCCTGTTATACAACTGGGTGAGTTTGCTTGTATGAACAATACTGAAACCTATGATTTCGCGGTGAATGATGATGCTTCTTTGAATGCCGATTACGCATGGAATTTCGGATTAGGAAGTACACCTGTCAACTCAGCCAGTGTGTCTGTTAGCAACGTTGTGCTCAATCCGAATAATGTGCTGAATACAGTAACTTTAACCATCACTGACAATAACTGCACGGAGACCACTCAGATAGTGGTGGAGAATCCACCTGACCCTGTGGCTGCTATTACCGAACAGGATGCTTTCTGCAATGGATTCACATATATGTTCCAAAATGAAAGTGTCAATGCATCAAGTTACCTCTGGAATTTTGGCGACACTGGTGGTGATGATTTCAGCACTGATGAAAATCCGGAGTATGAATTCAACGGCCCTGGCCAATTTCAAATCATGTTGGTGGCGAATGCTGCCAATTCATGTCCTGACACTACCTATTTGACTTTCGAAATATTTGGAACACTTGAACCATTCTTTGATGACAATCCGGCTCAGTGTTTCGAAGGCAACAGTTTCGACTTTGTAGCAGAAGGCGCTTCAACCGCACAAGCGCAATATCAATGGGCGTTTGAAACGGGAGCTAGTGCATTGACTTCCACGCAGTCCAATCCGCAGAATATTTCGTTTGATGCACCCGGGCGGTATGATGTGCTGCTCACAATGTCTGAAAACGGATGCACCGAGAGTTATTTAGATAGTGTGTGGGTGATATTGAATTTCGAGAATGAATTCAGCGTTGCGAGTCCTGAGGGTTGCGCACCGATAGTGGCCAACTTCACTGCTGAGTCCATAGCAGAAGTGCCCGTTTATTACCTCTGGAATTTTGGCGATGGCTCTACAAGTACTGCGCAAAACCCATCGCATGTGTATGAAAATCCTGGTACTTACAGCGTGTCAGTTACTGCCAACACTTTGTGGGGTTGTGTGGAAACAGAAACGAAGAATTTTCCCAATGTGATTACTGTGCTTGCACCACCAGCCGCAGGCTTCCTTATAGAACCCCAACTGCTGGATATTCTGAATCCGAATGTCATCGTAACAGATGTTTCTGTGGGCAGTATCAGTTGCCACTATATCATGAGTGATGGTGGCGAGAGTGATGACTGCGATTTTGATTACGCATGGACAGAGTCAGGTACACAAACCATTACCCAAATAGTAGTGAATGAATTTGGTTGTGCCTCGTCCATTACAGGTGAAGTGATTATTACCGGATTCATTCTTTATGCACCCAATACATTCACTCCTAACCATGATGGATTGAATGATTTCTGGCTTCCGGAATCAACAGGTGTTTCTGCGTATCACATTCAGATATTCAACCGCTGGGGCGATGTCATTTTCGATTCTATGGATTGGACCAAGCCATGGACAGGTGATGTACATGATGGAGAATTCTTTGCGCAAGATGGTGTGTACACTTACCACATCAAAGCACAAGACCTGCAATTGCTGCCTCATGAATTCACAGGACATATTGTGCTGATACGGTAGGCAATTTATTCCGCTAACATTGCGTCAAGTATTGGTAACCTGCATTTCTTACTCCTATGTTTAACCGATCAGTCTTCCTTTTCATCATGGCATTTTGCATTGCTCATAGCGCGGATGCAACACACATTGTTGGTGGCGACATTCACTACACATGTAATGGTGGCAACAGCTACACCATTACCATGAAAATTTATCGTGACTGTTACAATGGCGTAAGTCCATATGACGATCCTGCAGGTGTAGGTGCTTTTGATCAGTTCGGCAATCTTGTTTACGATATAGATATGGATCTGGCAGGTTCTCAAATTGATACCTTGTCAACTGATACAGGCGATCCATGTCTCAATCCGCCTACCAATGTTTGTGTTACTGAATGTGCCTATGTGAAAACTGTGGATATTGATGTTCCAGTAGGCGGACTTACACTGGCTTACCAACGCTGTTGCAGAAACACAAGCATAGTCAATTGTGCGAGCAATGATGATATAGGAATGACCATCACCGCATTCATCCCCGATCCTTCGCTGGCTGTGTGCAACAGCAATCCTGCATTCATCAACTTTCCTCCGGTCTTTATTTGTATGAACGAGCCATTCACGATGGATCACAGCGCTGTTGATGCAGATGGTGATTCACTGGTTTATCTTTTTTGCAATCCGCTGCTGGAGAATATGCCCAGCAATTACATCAATCCTCCGGGAGCACCGCCATATCCGCTGTTGCAGTTCTATCCTGAGTTCAGTGCTACCTATCCTATTGCGAGCAATCCGGCATTCACCATTGATCCCATCACCGGATGGTTGGAGGGAACACCTACCGAGCTGGGGCAATATGTAGTAGGCATTTGTGTGGAAGAATACCGCAATGGTGTTTTACTTAGCAACACTAATCGCGATTTTCAATTCAACATTACGCAATGCAGCGTGAATACTGCTGCCGAAATTGACACACCCGACCCTTGCCAGGGGCAAACTATTATATATGGCAACAACAGCAACGGCACTTATTTCTATTGGGATTTTGGAGATGAAACCACTGATGCAGACACCTCGCATGTGTTCGAGCCGCAATACTTCTATCCGGCCGAAGGCTTGTTTGATGTGATGTTGGTGGTGAATGCCGGATTCGCCTGTGCCGATACCCAAGTGGTGCAAATGGCCGTTTACAATCCGATTATAGCCGATTGGACATTTTCTGAAGAATGCATCAATGGCATTTACTATTTCGATTTCGAAGGAGGCACGCTCAATGGGGGCGATTTGAATTGGACATGGACATTTGCCCAAGGCAACCCGACCACGGGCAATGGCCAGCAGGTGTATGATATTGCTTTTGGCACCAATAACCCCAGCATCACTATGGAAGTAAGCAATGGTGTTTGCGAAACTTCTGTAACTGCAACTGTTGAAATACCTGAATTACCTTATTTAGTGATAGAAGAACAAGCCGAATTTTGCGAAGGCCTGACTGTTTACTTTAATATTACAGATACCAATGTGCCCAATGACATTTTGTGGAATTTTGGTGATGATGTGGGTGGTGACACCAGCACAGAACTGAATACTGAATACACTTACGGAGACTACGGCACATATACCGCAACTGTTACAGCAGCGCCAGGCAGCGAGTGTCCGGCTACATACACTACACAAATAATCGTGCTGCCACCTGACCCTATAGAAGGCGAACCAACCTTATCGGAACCAAACATTTGCGATACACTGCCGCGCATAGTTGTCAACTTCAACGGCAGTGGTTATGATGATTTGAATTGGAGCTTTGGCGATGGTGAAAACTCTGACTTGACAAGCACCCAACACATTTATGAAATACCCGGCAACTACACTGTGCTGTTGACCGTGAATCAAGAACTTTGTGATTATACAGAAACTTTTGAATTGCCGGCTATGGTAGGCTTCGGGCCGATTCTGGAGGAGGTGATAGTACCAAACGTATTTACCCCAAACAACGATGGCAAGAATGAATTCTATCGGATGTATTACCTAAACGAAAGTGTAGTGATTCCAGACCACCGCACCTTTATCGACTACCTGGATTATTACCACCTGCGTATCTACGACCGATGGGGTGTGATGATGTATAATAGTGATACAGACAATAAGCAAGGTTGGAACGGTCAACTGACACAAGACTCCAGCGATGGTGTTTACTACTACATTTTGGATTACCAGCGCAAGTGCATCGATGATAAAATTATCAGCAAAGAAGGGCATCTGGAGTTGCTGAGGGAGTAATAGTGCAGGCGTAAATAACTTTCTACCTTGCACCGCATGAATGTCATCCTCTTCGAAGATTCGTTTGCAGAAAAATTTTTACCACTCACATTTACAAGGCCGGTTGGTGCTTTGCGTATAGGCATGCTCACCATTGCGGAGAAGTGGAGCCATGCTTTGCAGTTCGAGGTTTCGCATGAGTGCCGCAGCTATTTGTCCATACAATTTCCGGCAAAACGCTTGGCTCAGTCCATTCTCATCAATGCACGCTTGTTACCCACAACGGGTGTGGTAAGCGCCATTCAGGCATTGCAACCAGACCAGTGCCTGATGCAGGATGATGTGCTGATCGCAGGATACACAGCCAACGCTGCACAAATAGACAACAAACAATTCACCTCACAGCAAAAAATCAGCGATACATTCATGTTGAATCACATCACCGATTTATTCACTAAAAATGATGAAGCACTGAAGCTCGACTATGATGTGATGAAACGGGGCCACATTTCAGAATCGCTCGATTCGTCCATCGTCACCATTGGCGATACTTCCAAAATTTTCATGGCCGAAGGTGCAAAGGTGTATGCCTGCACCCTGAATACACATGATGGCCCCATCTATATAGATAAAAATGCTGAAGTAATGGAAGGTGCGCACATACGCGGACCATTCTATCTGGGTCAACATTCCCATCTGAAGATGGGAGCAAAGGTGTATGGCCCTACCACCATCGGTCCGCATTGCAAGGTGGGTGGTGAAGTTTCGAACTCCATCCTACAAGGCTATAGCAACAAGGCCCACGATGGTTTCATAGGCAACACGCTGATAGGTGAATGGTGCAATCTGGGTGCGGACACCAACACCAGCAATCTGAAGAACAATTACAGCAGTGTGAAGATCTTTGACTACGGAAGGAATGACATGACTGACACCGGCCTCACATTCTGTGGCCTCATCATGGGCGACCACAGCAAGTGCGGCATCAATACCATGTTCAATACCGGTACAGTATGCGGTGTTGGCAGCAACATCTTTGGCGGTGATTTTCCGCCTAAGCATATTCCATCTTTTGTATGGGGTGGCAGCGATGGTTTTTCTGAATATGATTTCGAAAAAATGATTGCAACTGCAAGGCAGGTCTATACCCGAAGAGGGCTTGTTTTGTCAGACAATGAGGAGCGCATAATGCGAAATGTTTTCGAAATGACAGCAAAACACCGAACTGCTGCGACACAAAGTCAGGATTGAATTTTGGGCCGGGTTATTACTTGTTGA
>JBJXFP010000172.1:0-53244 GCA_046155615.1 Flavobacteriales bacterium
AATGGAAACACAAAGACACTCAGATGATCTCAAAAACCGGACGCGACAATTTCAAACCATATATCATAAACACACCCGGGCCAAGCCAGATATTGTTCGATGAGGGCACCCTGCAGAAGAATGGTTCTATATCGCGCGGCATCCTGTTTGGCAATAGCCAAAACCTGTCAGTAAACTCGAACCTGAACCTGCAACTCAGTGGAAAAGTGAATACACGATTCAATATACTCGCTTCGGTAACGGATGACAACATACCTATACAGCCACAAGGCAATACGCAACAATTGCAAGACTTCGATCAAGTATTCATTCAGCTATATGATGACAAAACAAAACTGATAGCAGGCGACTTCATACTACGCAAACCCACAGGCTATTTCATGAACTACTTCAAGCGCGCACAAGGCGCTTATGTTCAGCACAGTGAACCTTTGGAAACAAAAAATGCAGTGATGCAATTGAGTGTGGAAGCATCGGCCTCTGTATCAAAAGGAAGATTTGCACGCAATACCATACAAGGTGTGGAAGGCAATCAGGGGCCGTATCGCCTTGCCGGTGCTGATGGCGAACTATTCATTATAGCACTGGCAGGCACTGAGCAGGTATATATAGATGGCAAACCAATGCAGCGCGGACAAGACAAAGACTATGTGATAGACTACAACGCTGCTGAGATCACCTTCACTCCGCGACAGTTCATCACCAAAGACCGAAGAATTGTGGTGGAATTTCAATATTCGGAAAAGCGATATGCAAGGCCCTTGCTGCAAACTGCTGTAGAATTAAAAAGCGATTGGAAAAAATTCTACATGAATGCATACAGCGAGAATGATGCTAAAAACCAACCACTGCAACAAGAGCTGACACAAGAGCAGAAAGCCGTGCTTGCAGCAGCAGGCGATAAATTGCTGAGTGCTTACAGCAGCGGTATTGACAGTGTGGGCTATGCGAACAATGTTGTTCTTTATGCAATGACCGATTCATTGGGCTATGACTCTGTATTCGTTTTTTCGACTGACTCTGCACTGGCTGCATACAAGCTCACATTCACATCAGTAGGCAGCGGCAGGGGCGACTATGTGGAAGATGGATTTACCGCCAATGGCCGCAGATTCAAATGGGTGGCTCCGTTAGTAGTGGGTGGTGTGGAAACGAAACAAGGAAACTATGCTCCTATCATACTGCTGGCTACGCCAAAAAAAACACAGATGATCGTAATGGGTACAGAGCTAAAATCTATGATGAATGGCATAACCTGGAGTGTAGAGGGTGCTATGAGCAACCGAGACCTGAACACTTTTTCCACCATCGACTCGCGCGATGATGTTGGATTCGGTTTCAAAACACGGCTGAAAAAAGAAATGTCGGCAGACGCGCAGGATCGGTTTTTTCCACTCAGCACTTTGCAAATTGGTTACGAATACACCGGCAAGAATTTTTCGCCAATCGAACGATTTCGTGATGTGGAATTTGCACGCAACTGGAACGTGCTCAATTTGAATCTTGCCAACGACCAACACATTGGCACATCAGAAATAAGCTGGAAACGCAGGCAGTGCGGCACAATCTCCATAGGTGCTGATGCCTTCATGATCGGCAATAGCTATACAGGATACAAAGGAAAAATGCAGACACGCATACTGACAGAAAATAATTTCAAAGCAAACATCGATGCATCGTACCTCGCTACCCTAGGCCAGATCAAAACACAATTTCTGCGGCACAAAACAGACCTCAGCAAACAATTGAAATACCTGCGTACCTATTTCCGCGATGAACATGAGCACAATTTTTTCTATCTAAACAACTCAGATACACTGGCTACCAATAGCTATCAATTTTATGATTGGGAAGCAGGCGTTGGGACAGCTGATACACTCAGCAAAAGCATAACCGTGTATTACCGCGATAGAACAGAAAGAAAATCGCAACTCACCGAACTAACCAACACCGCACGAGCGGAGCAGTATGGCGTACTTATGACATTGCGCGGAAAAAAGGATGGCCGTCTGAATGTGAACGTCAGCAACAGACGACTGCGTGTGCTCAATACGGAGCTATTCACACAAGCACCAGAGAACACTCTGCTCACAAGAGTGGAATACAACTTCAAATTGAAGGATGGTTTTCTGCACAGCAACACATTTTACGAAATAGGATCAGGATTGGAGCAGAAGCGCGAATTCATTTATCTGGAAGTGCCCGCAGGACAAGGCGCATATATATGGATTGACTATGATGAAGATGGCGTGAAGGCCCTCAACGAATTTGAAGTAGCGCAATTTTCTTATGAGGCTAACTACATCCGTTCATCAGTGCAGAGCAATGAGTATGTGCGCACCTATACCAATGTTTTCAGCCAATCGTTCCATCTCATTCCGGGCAAGCTGCTCAAGAAAAAGAATAAATTCAATGACGCAGTCAATCGCTTTACTAATCAAACCTCGCTACGTGCTGACCGTAAAACAACACGCGAGAACAAGGATGAAAGATTCAACCCTTTTCTGACAGAAATAGCAGACAGCACTTTGTTATCGCTCAATGGTATGTTCAGAAATATTCTTTTCTTCAACAAAGCGAATCCAACCTTCGGGCTTGACTATACCTTTCAGTATGCACGCAACAAAAACTTGCTGAGCAATGGATTTGAAAGCCGTGGTGACGAATTTCATCTACTCGGGCTGCGCTGGAATTTTGTGAAGGCCATTACTTTTTTTGCTGAAGCAAAAACCGGAGTCAGGGTGGCTTCGTCCGACTTTCTGAGTGGAAGGAATTTCGAATTGCACTACTACAGTATTCAGCCCAAACTGACCTGGCAGCCCGGCAATACAAGCCGGATTAACCTGACTGCGCAGTTCACACAAAAAGAAAATGTGACGGGTACGGAATCAACTCGTATAGAAAAATTAGGTATTGATGCCACTGTGAACAGCACTGAAAAAGGCAGCCTGCTGGCTGAATTAAATTACTACAAAATAGCATATACCGGTGAGGCCAACAACTCACTCTCGTTTGAAATGCTTGAAGGACTTGGTCGCGGAAATAACTTTACCTGGAGTGCTACCATTCAACGCACCGTTGCGAAAAACCTGCAACTCAATCTGATTTACAATGGCCGCAAACCGGAATCGGTGCGAACAATCCATTCCGGTGGCGTACAGCTAAGAGCATTTTTCTAAAAACAGAAAATGCAGCCGCTCGTGGTGTCGCGTTTTGCACCGCAACGATTACACAGCTTTGTGCATCAATGCAGTTGGCGCAGATTACAACTGTAGCATAGCCTCCACCATTTCATCCGGTACAACCAGCAATAAGTCAGACTTCAGAGTGTTACATTAGCCCATCTCTTTTTTGCCGCAGCAGGCCCATGAATTTTCTGAAAAAAATATTTACCTCTGCACTTGTACTTCTCTATTGCAACGCTGAACTGACAGCACAGTTCTTCCAAGGCTCCAATATGCAATTTGGTAAAAACCGCGTGCAGTACAAAGAGTTCACATGGTTTTACTATCCATCCAAAAATTTTGATGTGTACTACTACATAGGTGGCGAGCCGCTTGCTGAATACACGCTTGTTTCAGCAGAAAGAAATCTGGTGCAATTAGAAAAATTTTTCGACTACACATTAGATGAAAAAATGCAGGTGCTCACTTATCTCAAACAAAGTGAATACAGGCAAAGCAATCTGGGCCTTGAGGATGGTGACGGATATAACATTGGCGGTGTAGCGCGCATCATGGGTAACAAAATGTTTGTGTACTATGAGGACGATCACACAACGCTCGACCTTCAGATACGTGAAAACATTGCGCGCATTCTCTTCAACCAGATGATGTACGGTGGCGACTGGAAAGATGTTTTGAAGAGCAGCACACTGCTTAGCGTGCCGCGCTGGTACGAAGAAGGGCTGATAGCCTATGCAGCCGGTGGCCCTTCTTTAGAGAGCGAGACATACATCAGCGATTTGCTTTTGCAAGACAAATTCAAAAGTTTCAACTTCTTAGAAGGCCCACAGGCGCGCCTTGCGGGTCAGGCTTTTTGGAACTACATCAGTGAGGTGTATGGCGACAATGTGATACCAAACCTGCTATACATGTCGCAAGCCAGCCGCAATATTGAGAGTGGTTTTTTGTATGTGCTTGGTCTTTCGCTTGAGGCAGTCACTGATGAGTTCGTTCAATTTTACAAAGACAAATCGCGCAGTGGCCGAACAGAGTTGATCCCAGGCGAACCTGTGAGATATGATGGCAATGACAAGGCACAAAAACTTGCATGGAAAAAAGCACGCAAGCAAATGGGCTACATCAAGGTGAAGTACAAAAAGCGTTTTGAATATTCGCAATTCACCCAATCACCCGATGGTAAATATGTGGCTTATGTAACACACGAGTTGGGTCAATACCGCATTTGGATTTATGATACTGAAGAGCAAGAAGCGGAGTGCATATTGAAACGCGAGTACAAACTGGATCGCATTGCTGATAAAA
This sequence comes from Flavobacteriales bacterium, assembly GCA_046155615.1. Taxonomy (GTDB): domain Bacteria; phylum Bacteroidota; class Bacteroidia; order Flavobacteriales_D; family Sanyastnellaceae; genus JANNVZ01. Next base: position 4,488 of record JBJXFP010000172.1, read on the forward strand.
CTTTTCCTGCATTGACATGGCACCCAAGCAGCAAAGTACTCACCTATGTTTTCGAAAAAAGAAACAATGCATGGATCGGCAATTACAATCTAGAAGAAGAAAAGCATTCGCAAAAAGAATTGTTTCTTATTCAGAAAATCTTAGACATGAAATACCATCCTGATGGAAAGAAAATAATTTTCAGTGGAGTGAATCGCGGGCAGACCGATTTGTATTTGTATCAGGTGATAGGCAACAACCAGGAGCAACTCACCTTCGATATTTGGGATGATATGAATCCGCAGTTTACCGATGATGGCAAACGAATCATATTCTCCAGTAACAGACCTGACGACACACTGCGTACTGATGAAAAGAACATTTACCAACTGGCAGAAAACCACGACATCTATCTGTTCGAACTTGCAAATCGCTCGCGCTATCTCACTCGACTTACCAATACTCCTGACGATGATGAACAATACCCCGCAGAATACAGCAGTAAGAAATACACATATGTAACAACAGGCAATGAATCCAATGCACGCTATTTAGCTACCATTGATAGTGCGATAACCACCATTGACACGACCATTCATTATCGCTATTACACAGTAACAAGCCTGCTCGACAACTACCAGCGAAAACCGGCCAGCTATAGATTTGATGCAGGCAGTGGAACTTATACCATGCACTTCGCACGCGGTATGCAGCCCATAGTTTATGTCGGAAACAAATCCAATGACCAGGCACTCAATGTGCAAAGTAGTGGCAACAAAAGCCAGCAAGGTGCTCAAGAGAATTTGCCTGCAAGCACGATGGTTTTTTCAAAAGACTCTCTGAACACCGGAGACATTGACATAAACAATTATCTGTTTGAAGAAGATCGAAAGGAATACAGTTACGAGAAGCAAACCATAGTGGTGCAGGACAATGCAAAAGTCGGAGCAACATTAGCGGACTCGCTGGAAACTCCGTTCGAATTGCCGCGCTCTCGCAATTATAGATTGAACTTTGCAGCTGATCAAGTGGTGGCCCAGGTGAACAACACTTTCACAAATCCATTCTATCAACTATACACTTCACCTTCCAGCGTTTCTCCCGGTCTGTCATTCATGAATGTGTATGGTGCGAGCGATCTGTTTGAAGATTACAAAGTGCGTGGCGGATTCCGGTTTTCTGCCAATCTACAAAACAATGACTATGGAGTGAGTTTCGAAAATCTGCGGCATCGCTGGGACAAAAAACTCATTCTTTCGAGACAATCTAATCTGAGTCAGAACGATGATACACTTTTCAAGACACATACCTACAACCTGATCAGGCAGTGGAAATATCCCTTCACTGAGTTAAGCTCAGTGCGCATTCAGGCGGTGGTTCGCGAAGACCGCAAAGTGGCGCTGAGTCAGGAATTGACCAGCTTGTCCACGCCAAATAGCAACCAACTCACCACCGGAATACATCTGGAATATGTGTTTGATAACACCATTTACAAAGGCATAAATCTCTACAATGGAACACGATACAAGATTTGGGCTGAGAGCTATGTAAGGCCATTGTATTACCAGCAACGCACAGATTTTAATGTAGTGGGTTTTGATTTCCGTCACTACCGAAAAATTCATCGTGACATCATTGCAGCCATCAGAATTTCTGGTGCTACGTCATTCGGCCAATACAAAGTGGTGCACTACTTAGGTGGAGTAGACAACTGGATTTTAAATCAGCGAATCAATACTGAAACAGACATTGATGTGGAAGGACAGCGCTATGCATATCAATCATTCGTTGCACCTATGCGTGGCTTCTATGTAAACAGCAGAAATGGAAATTCGCTACTGATGAGCAATACAGAAATAAGACTTCCAGTATTTAAATATTTCATGCGCAAACCAATCAAAAGCGACTTTGTGGAGAATTTCCAAATTGTTGGTTTTTTCGATGCGGGCTCCGCCTGGACTGGCTTGCATCCTTACACCGATGAAAATATTTTTAATCAGAACACTGTAGAAAAAAATCCGGTCACTGTGACCGTATCAAACAATCGTGATCCGATCATTTATGGTTACGGATTCGGATTGCATTCGCGCGTGTTGGGTTACTTCGTAAGAGCAGATTGGTCGTGGGGCATAGATGATGGACGCGTGTTGCCACGTGTGTTCTATCTATCATTGAATATGGATTTTTGATTGGGCTACATAAACCCCAACTCCAACTGCGCCTCTTCACTCATCATACTCTTTTCCCAGGGCGGGTCCCAGGTTATTTCCACTTTGCAACCATTCACACCTGCGATTGCTGCAACCTTCTGTTCTACATCGGGCGGCAATGTTTCAGCAACTGGACATGATGGCGAAGTGAGTGTCATCATGATGGTCACGCTCGCGTCATCGTTCAAACCAATGTTGTACACCAATCCCAACTCGTAGATGTCCACGGGAATCTCCGGGTCGTAGATGGTCTTCAATACCTTGATGACTTTGTCTTGTATTTCGTTTCGTTCTTGAAAATCCATTTTCTGTTTCAGTGACAATCGGTTATTTCGTTTTATCCGTGTGCCGGTCTGTTTGTGTAAGCAAACGCATACATTTTCATTTGTTTTATCATACTCGCAAGTCCATTGCTGCGTGTTTGAGAAAGATGTTCATTCAAACCGATGTCATTCACAAAATGTATATCAACCTCAGCAATGTCCTTTGGTTTCTGATTTGAAAGCACACGAACAACAAGTGCAACAAGTCCTTTGGTAATAATTGCGTCACTGTCTGCGGTAAAAATGATATTGCCATTTTCATTTTTATCAGCATAGAGCCACACCCGTGATTGGCAGCCTTTGATGAGGTTGTCATCCGTTTTGTATTGCGCATCTATCAGCGGCAATTCTTTTCCAAGTTCAATGATGTATTCATACTTCTGCATCCAGTCACTGAACATGCTGAACTCTGAAACAATCTCCTGTTGTCTTTCTTCTATGTTCATTTACTTCAGGAGGCTAACAGCTTTCTTCAAAGCAGTGATGAATAAATCAATTTCCTCAACGGTGTTGTAAATGGAAAACGAAGCACGCACCGAACCTGCCACACCAAAGTGATTCCACAAGGGCTCCGTACAATGATGTCCGGTGCGTACAGCCATGCCTTGTTTGTCGAGCAGTGTTCCCAAGTCATAAGGATGAATCCCATCTATGAGAAATGAAATCACTGCGACTTTGCTGGATGATGTTCCGTAAATTTTCAATCCATCTATCGCCTCAAGTTGCTCAGTGGCGTACTCAAGCAATTCCATTTCATGCGCATGCATTGCCTGCCAATCATGTGAATTGATGAAATCAATGGCCGAGCCCATTGCAATCACACCTTCAATGTGTGGTGTTCCAGCTTCGAATTTGTGTGGCAGTTCATTGTAGGTAGTCTTATCAAACGACACGCTTTTTATCATCTCGCCACCACCGCGATAGGGAGGCATGGCTTCGAGCAATTCTCTTTTCCCATAGAGCACTCCAACACCGGTGGGTCCATACATCTTGTGCGCACTGAAAGCATAGAAGTCGCAATCCAATGCTTGAACATCCACTGGAAAATGTGCAACAGCTTGTGCGCCATCAATCAAAACTTTCGCACCAGCGGCATGTGCTTTTTCAATCAGTTGTTTTATTGAGTTGATGGTTCCAAGTGCATTCGAAACGTGATTTACTGCAACCAGTTTTGTTTTAGTTGAAAGCAATGCATCAATTGAAGTCAAATCCCATTCGCCATGTTCATTGATTGGAATCACTTTGATAGTTGCGCCCTTCTCTTCTGCAATCAATTGCCACGGAACAATGTTGCTGTGGTGCTCCAACATGCTGATAAGAATTTCATCTCCAGCATTCAGGTTTTTTCTACCCCACGTTTGTGCAACAAGATTTATTGAATCAGTTGTACCACTTGTGAAAATGATTTCGGCAGTTTCCCTCGCATTCAGAAAATTCTTTGTCTTGCTTCGGGTTTCTTCGAATGCCTCGGTAGCTATGTGCGCAAGGTGATGTGCACCACGATGAATGTTCGCATTGTATCGCGTGTAGTAATCTGAAATCGCGTTGATGACTGATAGCGGCTTTTGAGTTGTGGCCGCATTGTCAAGATAAACTAATGGATAGCCATTCACCTTTTGGTGAAGGATAGGAAACTCTTTGCGGAGTTGTTGTATGTCGAGGGTTGTTTGCAATTCCATCTTTCTCAACTTGAGGTCACCAATTGTGACCTCAAAAAATTATTCTTTCTCATCGCTACGTTTATAGCCTACTCTTTTTCGAGGCTGTGATGGGTTTATCAATTCATTGAGTGCTTCAAACACTACATTGAATTGTCCATCATACTTCGCTTCCAATGCTTCTATTTTTCTTGCTAAATCTTTGTGGTCACTTAAAATGTTTCGCAGTTTTACAAATGCCTCCACTACCAAAATACTGGCGGAAATTGCTTTAGGACTGTTCAATACACTCGCCAACATCACGGCACCATGTTCTGTGAAAACAAGGGGATTATACCTTCTGCCTCCATACAAACTTGAGGTCGCAATTTGCGACCTCAAGTTGTCCCATTCCTTGTCTGTCAAGGGAAACATGAAGGCAGGAGGGAATCGTTTTGAGTTTCTTCTCACTGCTTCATTTAGACGTTTTGTTTCTACTCCATACACCTCCGCGAGGTCAGAATCAAGCATTACTTTTTTACCTCTGATGAAGTAAATTTTGTTTTCAACTATCAGTAATTCCTTCTTTGCCATTCTGAATTTTTAATTGAACAGTAGTTCGCGTTTCACCAACTCGCTCACCACATATTCTTTCACCTCTTCATTCTCCACTTTATCCAACACATCATTAATGAATGCGGTGGTAAGCAGCCTTCGCGCATTTTCATCGCCAAGTCCGCGCGATTTCAGGTAGAACAATGCGTTCTCATCCATCTGTCCGGTTGTAGTTCCGTGACTGCACTTCACATCGTCTGCATAAATCTCCAACTCGGGTTTGGTGTTCATCTGCGCATCATCACTCAGAAGAATATTCGCGTTGCTCTGATATGCGTTTGTTTTTTGCGCATCAGGTTGCACATATACTTTTCCGTTGAACACTCCAATGCTCTGGTTGTTCAAAATGCCTTTGTACAATTCGTTGCTGTTGCAATTAGGAAAGCGATGATTGACCTTGGTGTGGTTGTCCACAAATTGTTTTCTGCGCGGAAGAAAAATCGCGTTTAGGTTGGCTTCTATGTTTTGTCCATCGAGAGAAATGTTCAAACTGTTGCGCACCCAGCCGCCATCCACTGTGAGTGTATTGATAGTGAAACGCCCGTTGCCATCAATGTGAATGTTGTCTTCATTCAGCAGGAAATTCTCATCACCTTCCATTTGGATTTTATCCAGATGAACTTGTGCGTTTTCGGCTACGGAAATTTTCAATGAGCGATTGGTGAAAGACCTCACCCCAGCCCTCTCCAAAGGAGAGGGAGGAGCCACAACGAATGATTCCACTACATGTAGTTGTGATGATTGCGCTACGTTAATTGTAATGTGTGCTTGGGCAAGTGCCTTTTCATTAGTAATTATATGAAGAATGTGGATGGGTTTTTCTGCCACAATATTCTTCGCAACCTGAATGCTTAACGCTGAGGTGCAGTATGCCACATTGAGTACTTGAAAGAAGTTCTGAGCATCATATTCAAATTCCTCAATACTCTTTGAAATCGTAACGCCATTCTGCGAAGCTATTTGAGAAAACTCGTCACGATAGAATCCATTTACAAAGACAAGCACATCTGCATTCAATTTGGGAATCATGAATGGCGTGATGTCAATACGGCTTTTGTTCTCAATGATTTTCCATTGTTCGTTGCTGATTCGTGCGGTGCGGGTGTATTTCCATTCTTCATGGCGGGTGGTTGGGAAGTCTAGTGCTTCAAGAGCATACTTCGCCTTCGTAACAACTTCAGGATTCGTTTGTGTAAGCCCACTTTCGTGTGCTTCAATGGAAGCTATAAACTTTTCCTTCACCGGTGAAATAGTTGCAGTTTCCATTTATGCGTTGGCAGTTTCCACTTCCTCTTTTATCCAATCATATCCTTTCTCTTCCAATTCCAGCGCAAGTTCTTTTCCGCCACTCTTTACAATTCGTCCTTTGTAAAGCACATGCACAAAATCAGGTACTATGTATTCAAGCAATCGTTGGTAATGTGTAATAACGATGAACGAACGTTCGGGCGAGCGCAATGCATTCACACCATTCGCAACAATGCGCAATGCGTCAATGTCAAGTCCGCTATCGGTTTCATCCAGAATGGCGAGCTTTGGTTCGAGCATGGCCATCTGAAAAATTTCGTTGCGCTTTTTTTCGCCACCGCTAAATCCTTCGTTCACTGCGCGATTGGCGAGTTGACCGTCAAGCTCAACCAGTTTTGATTTCTCGGCAACGAGTTTCAAAAAGTCTTTTGCACTGAGCGGCTCAAGTCCATTGTGTTTTCTGATTTCGCTAACTGCTGCCTTCAGAAAATTCATGTTGCTCACTCCAGGAATTTCAACGGGATATTGAAACGCGAGAAACATTCCTTCGCGTGCACGAATTTCAGGAGCCATTTCCAACACATCGGCCTCACCCCGACCCTCTCCAGGGGAGAGGGAGATAGTGCCTTCCGTTACTTCATAATCTTCACGACCTGCAAGCACGGCTGCAAGTGTTGACTTGCCGCTTCCATTCGGACCCATTATGGCGTGTACTTCGCCTTTCTTTACTTCAAGCGAAAGACCATTGAGGATTTTCTTATTCTCGATTTGTGCGTGTATATTTTTTATTGATAACATAGTCTGATTTCTTTATCCAACTGAACCTTCAAGTGATATCGCCAACAACTTCTGCGCTTCCACTGCAAACTCCATGGGCAGTTTGTTCAACACTTCTTTCGCGTATCCATTTACAATCATGCTGATGGATTGTTCTTCGCTGAGTCCGCGTTGCAGACAGTAAAAAATTTGGTCTTCACCAATTTTCGAAGTAGTGGCTTCGTGTTCCACCATCGCAGATTTATTTTTTACCTCGATATAAGGAAAAGTATGCGCGCCACATTTATCCGTCATCAGCAGCGAATCGCATTGCGAAAAATTTCTGGCGTTTTCCGCACTCTTATTTATCTGTACCAAACCGCGATAAGAGTTCTGGCTTTTTCCTGAACTTATTCCTTTTGATATGATGGTGCTCTTTGTGTTTCGACCAATGTGAATCATCTTCGTACCTGTATCGGCTTGCTGATAATTATTGGTGACTGCAACTGAATAAAATTCACCCACACTGTTATCACCTTTCAACACACATGACGGATATTTCCAAGTGATTGCACTTCCGGTTTCAACCTGTGTCCAACTGATTTTTGAATTCACTCCACCACACATTCCGCGTTTAGTAACGAAGTTGAATACACCGCCTTTTCCATCCTTATCTCCTGGATACCAGTTTTGCACGGTGCTGTATTTTATCTCAGCATTGTCCATTGCAATCAGTTCCACAACTGCAGCGTGCAATTGGTTTTCATCTCTGCTTGGCGCTGTGCAACCTTCCAGATAACTGACGTAACTATCTGCATCGGCAACAACAAGCGTTCGCTCGAACTGACCAGTGCCACCTTCGTTAATTCTGAAATAAGTAGAAAGCTCCATCGGGCAGCGAACACCTTTTGGGATATAGCAAAACGAACCATCGGTGAAAACTGCAGAATTGAGCGCGGCATAAAAATTATCGGTACGCGGCACCACTGTGCCGATGTATTTCTTCACCAACTCAGGATGCTCTTTGATGGCTTCGCTCATCGAACAAAAGATGATTCCGAGTTCTCCTAATTTTTCTTTGAATGATGTGGCAACAGAAACGGAGTCCATCACAAAATCCACGGCCACACCTTTCAATCGTTTTTGCTCTTCGAGAGAAATTCCGAGCTTGTCCATCGTCTTGCGCAACTCCGGGTCGAGTTCGTCAAGCGAGTTCAACTTCGGTTTTTGTTTTGGAGCGGAGTAATAAGAGATAGCTTGGAAATCGGGCTTGGTGTAATGCACATGTGCCCAAGTTGGTTCTGTCATTTTTTGCCAAATGGCAAACGCTTCTAGTCTCCATTGCAGCAACCACTCCGGCTCTTCTTTCTTTTTTGAAATAAGTCGAATGGTATCTTCTGAAAGACCGGGTGCAGCTTTGTCTGATTCAATATCGGTGACAAATCCAAACTCGTATTCCTTGTTGGTTACCGATTCTAGTATTTCGTCTCCTTCGTAAGCCAATTCTTTACTTGTTGATTTGGTGATTTATTGATTTGATGATTTCCCTTTGATGAATCAATACATCAAATGGAGAAACTCTCTCCACATCCACAAGTTCTGCTTGCGTTCGGGTTTTTGAAAACAAAGCCTTTTCCGTTAAGCCCTCCCGTGTATTCCAGCTCGGTGCCCACGAGGTAGAGAAAACTCTTGCGGTCAACTACCACCTTTACTCCATTGTCTTCAAAAATTTGGTCACCTTCTTTCACTTCACTGTCGAAAGTGAGTTGGTACATCAGTCCACTGCATCCGCCACCTTCCACACCTACGCGCACGAAGGCATTTTCTGGATGGTTTTCGGTTTGGATGAGGTGTGATACCTGTTGTTTTGCGCTGTCTGAAACTTTGATCATTGCTTGTGAATGAGGTTTTATGTCTTTATAAACTTCCCTTTGCGCCTATTTCGTGAGCTATTTAGAATGTTTCTAAATTGAAAGGGCGGCTAAAATACCTTCTTGGCGGTAGCAGCGCCAAATGATATCTGTCCAATCTGATTCAATAGTGAGAGAAGCGATACCCTGTAATAAAGCCCCCCGACTTTGATTCCGAATGGGGCATTGAAGAGTTTTGCTTAATTATTTGAGTAAAGTGATAAAACCTTCGTATTCGGTTTTAGTGCCGAAAGGCAAAGTCATTGTGTAATAATAAGTGCCTTCAGTAAGCTCGCCCGGATACCAATCATTCTTATAGTCTGAACTTTCATAAACCGATTGACCCCATCGGTTGAACACATTCAGCTTCACGTCAGAGTAATTCTCCAAACCAAGTATGTAGAAAAAGTCGTTTAGGTTGTCTGTATTAGCAGTAATGATATTAGGAATTTTAAGCGCACATACATCAGGCAATAAAACGAAAGTGGCCTGATCACTTCCACAAATGTTGGAAGCAGTTCCTGTAACCGTTATACTAGAACCAAGACATGAGGCAGGCACATTGTCAGCGCAAAAATTAAAGTTCGCATCATTCTGATTGGTGGGGTAGCCACTGCATGATGTGGTCCAGACAAAAGTCAAATCTTCACCGCTCATATTCATTGGCAGTTCCATACATTCTGAAGGACACAATACGTCCGGACTTGAAAAACCACCATTGGCAACCGGAACAGATGAAATGTTTACTTCTGTGCATCCGTTTACTTCTGTCCCACAATTGAAATTATCGGTCACGGTCCAACAGTATTCTCCATCTTCATCAACAGCTATTGAATTGGTTTCTTCTCCAGTACTCCATTCTATTGAGTAGTTGTTTGGTTCTTGAAATTGAACAGTCAGGGTCAATTCGCCTTCGCTGCATTCAGTTTCTACATCGTTGGGGTTGGAAGTAACGGTGGCAGCAGGCACCAGGGTAATATCAGCATTTGCATTGGGGCTATCGTCACATTCGTTCGACACTACTACGCTATAAGTCCCGCTTGCCGTAACTACAAGCGTAGGTGTTGTCTGATTGCCCGGTGACCACTGGTAAACCAGATTCGGATTGTCTTGATTTGATGGAATCGGATCCAATGTAAGTTGTCCATTGTTGCACAAAAACTCATCATTCAGCAAAGGATTTGGTACATCCGGCTGATGCTCTATCTCTATTGATGCTGATGCGCTGCCACATCCGTTGGTTATAGTAGCCTGCACGGTGGTTGTTATATAACCTGAGTATGGCCCAGCCACTGCATTCATTTCGTCTGCATCAGGATTTACGTTTTGACCTGTCCAAACAACGTCACCTGTGCCGCCTATATCTTCCACTTCGATGGTCAATTGTTCGATGTCATTGTCGCACAGCAGCACATCTACATCAGGTGTTAGTGTAAGGCTTGGTGCTTCAGTGTACTCTAATTCATAGCAGTGGTCAATAGAACATGCCGGATCATTGAAGCAAAGGGTATAAAGCCCGTAATCACCAGGTGTGAAGGTGGTATTGTATTCTTGTGTTTCAGTTAAGTTCCAGCCTTCAGGGCCTGCTACGGACCACTGTCCGAGCAGTGGTTCGGTGGTGCAACTGGAAATGCCGCTCCAAAGAATGCCGGAAGTAAGTGGTGGACCTATGATGGTGGGTGTGTTTTCACCACAGTTCAATATCCAGATGGTGTTGCCGGCAAAGTCATTGCCGTTTGCAAAATATTCCACCACAATGCTGTCTCCTACTCCAATGCTCACTTCATCATATATAGTGAATGGATTGAATGTGGTGAAGAAGTATGTAGAATCGGGCTCGGTGCTTCCCGGATTGTACACATACACGTTTACGTACGAGCCTTGCCAACCACTGCTATTGGTGCTTAGACCATACACCAGAAATGTGCCTTGATCAGGGTTTGAAAATCCTCCTGCAAAATCAACTACATCGAGGCCATCGCAATATGCTCCTTCATTTTCTTCGTTGATTGGATCAATGAACGACTCTATAATTTCAACTAATTTGATATTCAAACCTTGACATCCGTCTTCATCAGTTACAAGCACACCATAGTTGCCATTGATATTTCCTGTTACCTGTGTACAAGCTTCATCAAGTGGCGCACCGACTACGAATTCACCATCGTATCCGGGGTAAATGAACCACTCATATTCTGCCCAGTCGCCCAGTACACAAATAGTGGTGTCCTGTCCGGGGCACATCACAATGGGTTCGTTGCCGCCCTCAAGTGGTGGTATGAAATAAGGCGTTACATCAATGTTTACCGTAGCCACAGACTCACAACCATTTTCTGAAATGGCCGAAACCGTGAGCGGGCCATTGTCATTTATATCTACAGTCTGCCCTGTATCGCCATTGCTCCAGTTATACGCATCAAATCCCTCCGAAGCTGTTAGCGTGGTGGTACCACCTGCACAAATTGCGGTAACGCCTTCTATGCTAATAGGTGCCGCCACATCTTCTGATACAATGAATGTGTACACCACCTGTGTGGTGAGTGCAGGCGTGCCATTGTCAGTGCCTGTGATAGTTACAGTATTCACACCTATGTTACCGGGGCCTGCTACGAAGGTTGAACCAACCAATTCTGATGAATTCACCGGAGCAGCATTTACCGTGGTGGAAAAACCGGTGCCGCTTTGTGTGTAGGTTGTAGTTACTTCCTGTGTGCTTTCTGGTGCTGTAAATGCAAATTCGAAATTGAAAACTTCACCTTGACACATATACATGGTATCACAGGCCTGCCCAATCCGCACAGGAGCTATGTTATTGTTTGCATTGGTAATGCTGGTATTGAATTCAATCACACGGTTGTTCAGCCAATGAACTCCATCTTGCTGGTTAGGGTTTATTCCATACGGGCCGTTGAAATCGTCATTTCCCAGATTGTATCGGCCAAATGAATAATGCGCATTTCCGGTAGGTCTGTCACATCCAATTATTGCCAAGTTGCTATTGGCATCTAATCCGCCCTGAGCACCACTTATCTGGCTATTGGCAAATTGCATGTCATGATAATAAAACTGCACATTGTTTCCATTGCTTATCACATTGCTGCCATCTGCACAAATTATCATTTGAAAGGAGTTGGTCTTGTCGCCCTGATTTGGCCAATAACCCACTTCTACATAGTTTACATACAATGCTTCGGCAGTTACCAAGTAGAACAATTCGCCATTAGCACCAAAGTCAAAATCAGTCCAAAAGCCCGCGATATGCTCGTACTGTTGCGTGGTTTCGCCACTGAGCGGAGTTGGAAATGCTGAAGGCAAAAAATCGATATATCCAGAAGTGCCCAACACAATAGTGCCTTTGGTAGTGAGCACAACCTGATCGTAGAGTGTGCCGAAGTAGTTGAAGTCGAAAGGCAGATTGATTACTTCTGAGTAATTATCAGTGCTGTTGCCCGGACTGCCCGGCCATTGAATGGTGTTTGGGTGCTCATATTCGGGGGTAGGATCTATCCAGAAGCAATTGGGGCCATTGAGGTCATTCGACTTCAGCGTGGCACCTGCGGGTAATTGATGATCGTCTTTCCATTTTGAAAGAATGTGAGACACACTGTCAGCATTGAATCGCGGATCTTGTCTGAATAGTTGCCAGTCTTCTTTGCTCATGTAGTGCAGCCGATCAACATCATAAAGCTCAGCAGTGGTAAGGGTTGATGAATACTTCCACTTTTCAGTTTTCACTTTGGATGGCGCTGCTTTGGGCAATTGCGAATACAAGGCATTTGCAAACAACAGTAAAAATGAGGCTAAAAGAATATTCCGGGTCATATCATTTTGGTTAAGCAGCAAGCGCATTCTCCGATTGGTGAAGAATGCGCTCGAGTTTTTTCGGGAGGCCGAATATAGAAGCGGTGCTAATCGCGATCGAGAGTCAGGCTTCCGGTTTTTTCTATCAATCGTTGATTTCTGTCTGTAGCTCGGATGAGGTAAGTGTACTGACCAGCTGGTGCAGGCTCACCATTAGCCAGGTTGCCATACCACAATTGGCTGCCATCTGAGTCGAAAATGATTGCATTGCTGTTCATCACCACGATTCGGTTCAGCACTGCAGTGTTTTCCTTCACTTCGACATGGAAGTATTCATTCTTGCCATCGCCATTGGGAGTAAGTATGTTGGTGATAAACAAATCAGCAGGTTTGAATGCTTGTACTTCGTTAGTTATGGTCTGCTCCACTCCGGAGTCATCGGTTGTGGTAAGGGTTACCATGTAGGTTCCCTGTTCATCGTAGTTGTGGGCCGGACTCATCTGGTCACTTGCGTTGCCATCGCCAAAATTCCATGCGTAATCAACGCCTTCAACAGCGGGTATGAAGAAGAAGCGTAGGTCTTTTTCTGAAACTGTAACAGCCTTAAAACTAATTGAAGTCTGGGTTGCATTGTCGGCAACTTGCTGTTGTGTGGTTGTGGCATTATCTACTAATTCATCGAGCCTTTCAGTGTTGTCCATCAATGGTTTGCCATTCTGGTTGTCATTGGTTTCTGATCCATTTTTAGCTATGTTTAAATCAACGATGGGATCACCGACCTGTTGATGTCCAATTTCTTCCACTGAGATGGCATTTGGCTCAGTATAAATGGTGTGACGATAATTGGTACTTTTCGTTTCTTCATTCTCAGCAACGTCCGGTGCATGTTCGTTTGGCAAAGGCTGAGTCATTGCGGGAGTATTCATGGCTGGCTTTTCAACTTCCTGATTGTTGGAATGCAATGCAACGCCAAGTACTATGCTTCCGCCAATGCCCACAATTGAGGCCGCTGCCCACCAAAGGTTACTGATCCCAAACTTCGCTGCGGAGGCCGCCGCAGATGAAGCACCTACAACTTGTGCCGCCAATTTGGCCTGCACAGCATTCCACAACTCTGGCCTTACATGGCTTTCGTGGTTTGCGAGTTTATTTGAGAAAATCTCTCTGAGGTTATTGTCCAAATTCTTCACTTTCTTGTTCTGTTTGTATAGTTACCGTTAAGTGTTTTTTCAACCAATTCTTCGCTTTCAGAAACTGGGTCTTGCTTGTGTTTTCACTTATGCCCAACTGATCGCCTATTTCCTTGTGTCCATAACCCTCTATAGCGAAAAGGTTAAAGACCGTTCTGTAACCTCTTGGCATTTTTTCTATCAATTCCATCAGCGATTCAGCATTCATCTTGCTCACCGCATCCACTTCTTCAGCATCTAAGTTTTCAGCTACATCAAGGTCGGTACTGTTGCGCCACTTGTGTGCTGTGCGTATGTGCGTAAGGGCTGTGTTTACAACCACAGTTCTAATCCATCCACCAAGCGGCCCTGTGCCTTGCCACTGACCTATGCGCTGGTACACCTTTACGAACGAATCCTGCAACACGTCTTCGGCCTCCTCGCGGCTATCACAATAGCGCATACAAACACTCATCATTCTTCGCGCATACAGCCGCCACAGTTCCTGCTGTGCCTCTCTGCTTCCGTTCAATATTCCCTGGGCAAGTTCGTGGTCAGTCATTGCTGCGTTCGGTTTTGATGATGAAAGGGCGCCTTGGGTTGTCCGCCCGCCATCAGTTTTTTTTCTTCACCAAGGTAAGCCCATGTTGGGGTACACAAACTGCTGAGTATAACTTTCAATGCCCGTTCAGCGGCACAGGCAAGCCACACAATCTATTTGACCCCAATCACCATGGCTACATTCGCACGCCTTTAGTGTATTGTTTCCAACCATGCCTATTTACCAACTAAACATAGAGGCCGATGAGGATTTTGAACTTACCGGCATCAGCAGCCACCAGAAGGACTACCGCTTAGCATGGGCCATCAACAGGCAAATGGAGTGGCGGCTGGTTCGACAGACTGATTTTGAAACCAAACGCAACGAACAACTCTCAGCCTTTGCGCAATTCACATTTGTGCTACCTCTTGAACAAACGCTTTTTACCCTGATTGCAAACAAGAGTGAGAATGGGATGCTGATGCCCGAGTTGCCGCAGTTTGATTATTTGCTGAAAGCAGAAAACAACCCCCAGCCACTGGATGATGTGTTTTACAAAAAGTTGAAATCAACTCTATTTATCAATGCGGCTTTTCCGCTGCCTGTGGACAAGCTGAAGAACAAACATGTGCTGATAGGGCAAGGCTAAGCTCAAGAACAAACAACCATGAAGAAGACCAAAATAGTGGCCACAATAGGCCCGGCCAGCGCCTCTAAATCAACACTGCGAGATATGATACTACAGGGTCTGGATGTGGTGCGCCTCAACTTTTCGCACGGCAACTATGATGACCACCGCAAAGTGGTGGAGGCAGTGCGTGCCATAGACAATGAGCTGGGCACACATACCTCGCTACTCGCAGACTTGCAAGGCCCAAAACTGCGTGTAGGAGAGATGGAAAACGGAAGCGTGGATCTTGTAGCCGGGCAAAAAATTACTATTAGCACCAATAAGCAAATTGGCACTAGCAAGGTGATCTATACCAACTACAAAGAATTTGCACACGATGTAGCCGCAGGGGAAACGGTGCTGCTGGACGATGGTAAACTAAGCATGAAAATACTTAGTACCAACGGCAAAGACACTGTGGAGTGCGAGGTGCTGCAAGGCGGCCCGCTGAGCAACAAAAAAGGACTGAACCTGCCCAACACCAAAGTATCACTGCCATCATTGAGCGAAAAGGATTTGGCCGACCTCGACTTCGCACTGAATGAAAACGTGGATTGGATAGGACTAAGTTTCGTGCGCAATGCGCAGGATGTGGTGACACTGAAAGAAATAATACAAAGCAAAGGCAGCCACGCAAAGGTGGTAGCCAAAATTGAAAAGCCCGAAGCGGTAGAGCAGATAGATGAAATAATAAAAGTGACTGACGCTGTGATGGTGGCCCGTGGTGATCTGGGTGTAGAAATACCCTTGTGGAATGTGCCCTTGATACAGAAAATGATTGTAAAGAAATGTGTACAGGAAGCGCGTCCGGTGATAGTGGCCACACAGATGATGGAGAGCATGATAGTGAATAGCACACCTACACGTGCCGAGGTAACGGATGTGGCCAATGCCGTACTTGATGGAGCAGATGCTGTGATGCTGAGTGGCGAAACAAGCGTAGGCAAATACCCAGTGGAGGCCATACGCATGATGAACAACATCATAGGTCAGGCTGAGTTGTACGAAGGCCTTTATTACCACGAAGAGCTGCCTACAGAGGTAGATGAGAATCGATTTATGACTGATAGTGTGTGCTACAGCGCTTGCCGCGTGGCCGCACGTGTGAAGGCAAGTGCAGTTGTTACTATGAGTTTCAGCGGATATACAGGCTACCGCATATCGGCTTGGCGACCCAATAGCCACATCTATGTTTTTACCAGCAACAAAAAAATACTCACGCAGATGAACTTAGTGTGGGGTGTAAAGGCTTTCTACTATGATAAGATGGTGAGTACCGACCAAACAATTAGCGACCTGCGCTATTTCCTTAAGAAGAACGACTACATCAAAGATGGTGACTTCATCATCAACCTAGCGAGTATGCCTATATCAGAGCAAGGCATGACCAATATGATCAAGCTGACAAAGGTGTGATTCACTTCAACTGCACATGCAAATGATCATCATGCCTTACAGCATTGCAGCCATGAAATCGAATCTTGGTTACGCCATCTAAATTCATTCGGCTCACCAAGTGTGGTTCCAGAAAAATTCTGCCGACTGGGGGTTGATTTGCAAATAATTCTGTAAGGTGTTTGGTTCGTTCTAAATCCATGCGCAAAGAATGCTCATCACCCCAACTCAGATAGTCAGTAAGCCCGTATTGCCAGTATCCGTTAGCCTCACATTCCAGCACAAGATTTTTTTCATAGCTCAGTGCTTTCTCACAAACACCATATCCAATCCAGCCAGGACTTTCGTTGCTATGACTTCCGTCTTTTTGCTTATAGCAAAACGCAATATCCGCTTTACATCCATCATCGTGACTCAGATGCGGCAACAGCGGAAATCCATCAATGAAGGGAAAGTTGCAATCAAGATATTGAATGGTAGTTTCAGGAAAATCTTTATTCATTTCAATAGCTACAGCGTAGAGGCACTGCCTCAGTTCCGGCTTCACGTAGTGGCGATTCATCATACAGGTAATCAGATTCAAAGGCCGGAGATGATTGTTCTCAAAACAACACAGTGGAACTCTGCCACACGCGGCTGCTACTCTTGGAACTATAATCCAACACACCGTGGAATAGAGTACAAGGAAATAGGCAACATGTGCAATCTTTCTTTTGAGTCCTTCGCCAATTCTGCTGAGCACCCACATGCGGGTAATGAGGTACAGCAGATATACAAGGCCACCAACTTGAGTAAGAACAGTAAGCAACAGCACAACGCACACGTGAAGCATGATGATTGCGATTTTTTTCACCCTATATGAATTTATTAATTGCAGCTACATCACTTCCCCACCACAAGATAATCTGCAGGGTCCACCGGTACACCGCTCTCCCAAAGCTCGAAATGCAGGTGTGGGCCTTCGCTGTGGTCCCCGCTATCACCTATGAAGGCGATGCTCTCTCCGGCTTTCACCTGATCGCCACTTTTCTTTAGCAGTGCAGCATTGTGCTTATATACTGAAATAAAGTTGTTGGCGTGTTGTATCTGTATGATGTTGCCACCATCGGCAGTGAAAGAGGCCATGATAACGGTGCCATCGAGGACTGCCTTCACAGGTTCCTCGCGGGGTGCCACTATATCAATACCATAATGCCCCTGCCTGGGGTCGAAGGCATTGCTCAATGTGCCGTTCACCGGACTGAAGAGCAGGAAACTGCGTTTGCTAGTCTGCTCATCGCTCTCGGCTGAAAGGCTGTAGCGGTCTTGCGCGGTTATCTGATTGCGCAAATCATTCTCCACTTGCGAGGTAGAGTAATGCAGGTTGGCCCTGTCCACATTGCTCGCACCGCTATCCGCTGCGTTGCTGAGTTTGCCACCACCCAGCATGATGCGAAGATCGTTGAAGTATTTATCCTGTTGGCGCGTGACCTCAAGCAGTGAGTCCACACGCATGCGGGCTTCTATGGCTTCTATGTTGAACGACTGATCGGTGTAGCCGGGCAAAAATCTTTTAACCGGTGTGTAAGCAATGAGCACATAGAACAAACCGCCAAACACGATGAGAAAGCCACCGAACATGATGATGAGATTCATGGGTGTGAGGGAGTAGCTGAACTGCTCGTGAAATGTTTTTTCGTTGATCACCGTAAGCCTGAATTTGCTCTTCAGTTTTTTGAGCAATCGTTTGCGCTTGGGCTGTGGTGTGGCTACCATGTGGATGGTGAATGGTTGTGTTCGGCAGGTGTGCAGGGCAATGATACAACAGGAGATATGAGCAAGCAGCTTCGGGGCAAATGTTCATTAAGCAATTTTCAGCATGAGATTAGAAATGTACTTCATGCGGAGAGTGCGGAGAAAGGGAAGTAATAGATTCGAAGAATCCGCGTGCCGGCCTGGCGGCAGTCAGGCTAAGTCCAATGGTGTCCGAATTGTTTTTGGAGGAATCAATAATTTGATTTGTAAGCCTGCCTGCCGACTGGCAAGCCCATGCATAGCCTCTGCCACCTACCTGCTCTTAACAACCTTTGCAAGGTAGCTGTGAACATCTTGCCTATGATCAGTTTTGTGGCTGCGCGCGCTCTTCTACTTTGGCCGCATCATTCACAACTATTTTTTTTTTCAAAACAAAAAACAGAGGGAGAAACAACACATGATAACAAGAAAAGAATTCAAAAAATTTGCAGTAGGAAATGGCGGCATTACCAGCGTTGCGGCTGACCAGATAATCAGCCACATGTATGGGCCCGAGAATATGACCCGCACAGTGATAGAAGAACGCAACATGCCCTTCCGCGAGATTGATGTGTTCTCAAGATTGATGAGCGACCGCATCATTTTTCTCGGAACAGAAATAGATGATTACATAGCCAACATCATACAGGCACAATTGCTTTTTCTGGAAAGTGCCGATTCTAAAAAGGACATTCAGATATATATCAATTCGCCCGGTGGAAGTGTGTATGCCGGGCTGGGTATATACGATACCATGCAATACATCAATCCCGATGTGGCTACTATATGCACCGGCATGGCTGCAAGCATGGGTGCTGTGCTGCTGTGCGCTGGCCATGCCGGCAAACGCACCGGACTGAAACATGCTCGTGTGATGATACACCAACCCTTAGGCGGTGCACGCGGGCAGGCGAGTGATATAGAGATTACAGCCCGCGAAATTCAAAAGCTGAAGAAAGAGTTGTACGACATCATTGCATTGCATAGTGGCAAAACGTATGATGAAGTATGGAAAGACAGCGACCGCGACTATTGGATGATAGCCAGCGAAGCAAAAGCTTATGGCATGATAGACGAAGTGCTGGAGAAGAAGAAACCGGCTTGATGAGCAGGAATGTGTGAATAGCAATGAGAGATGTTATAAACGGAAAGCCCCCACCACATGGTGTGGGCTTTTTTCTTTTGCACATCAGCAACATGTCGCACTTCTTTTTGCATACCAACCTGCTCCAATACGTTTTCTTTTTTGACCGTTGATTCTGATTGCACAAACACCATTTTCAATTTTTCATATAGCGACCACTACGTGACAATTTTCCATTTCAAATGAAACTCAGCGACAGCTGTAACGAAGCAGTAAAAGAACTTATGACCATGCTCTGTAACTTAGTGCTGATACCCTGCATGCAGCCAGCCGCATGCACCTGATGAATACTGATACCGCAACCTTGAAAACGAAGGAAGAAAACAACAGCTCCATAGTTTTTAATGAATAAAATCCGATGAACAACCGCCATGCTATGGTAAGACTCATCATGCAGACACATGTCAAATCCGCAGCTGCCATAGTCTGCGCTGGGTTGCATAGCAGAGAGGTCGCAAAGGTCTTATTCCTTACTCATCTGCGACATCAGCGAGCGTACCAACAGGATATTGAATACCAGGTACACTGCCATGGTAGCCAACGCCACAGTGATGCGACCCTCTCCCCCCAGATATAAATAAAGCCCGATGAATAGAGCGCAGGCAAAAAGCTTGATGGAAACTGCCCCGATGAATGCCGCCACAAATCGCTTCGGACTTTTGGCTGTTGAGTGCAATATGTTTTTATACAATAAAAAAGTAAGCACTGCAAATGCAGGTATGAGAACTGCAAGCACTTTGAGTATAGCAAGTGTGATAATAGGACTGACGCAATGCAATACAATGGCAAGCACTATCAAAAGCGCAGCAGCCGAGGCCAGTGAAGTAATAAATTTTTTTTGTTGCATGTCCAAAGGCGGGTGGAGTAAGCTATTTCTTCTTCATAAAATCGCGCATGACTAAGTACATGGCAAGCACCACGCTGAGCAATGAAAGGGTGAGTGTGAAAGCGCGTGCTTTGTTAGGGAATTTTTCGTCCAACTTGATACCGCCCCACACGCCAAGGCCAATGGTTACCGCCATCTGTGTAGCCATGCCTGTGTAGCGCATCGCAGGGTTAGGCCCCCGCTGCGGTGGCTTCTGCGGTGGCTGTTGATCCGTCATTGTTTTCTTTTCTGAGTTCTTTCACTTTAGCCCCCATGTTGCAAGCACCTGTGAAGGTGGCGCCCGGTTCTATGGCGAGTTTGTCAGTATAGATATCGCCCTCTACACGCGCAGTTCCCTTCAGCGAGAGTAACTGTTGCACATGCACTTTTCCTTTCACAAGGCCTTCTATCTCCGCATGCTGGCACAACACATTGCCATCAATAATACCACCTGGGCCTATTACTAAGCGGCCCTTGGTTGTCAAGTTGCCTTTGAAGCTGCCATCTATGCGGATATTACTCTCACATTTTATTTCCCCCTCTATGGTGGTGCCTTCCACTATGCGGTTGATGGCCATGTCTTGCAATGTCTCATTGTTTTTTGTCATGCGGTTTTTGTTGTTGTTTCCGAACATGATTTTTGCCGGGTTTGGTGATTAACAAATGCTATTTGTTGTAATTGGCGTCATAGAACATCAGATAACCTTCCAGGTCTTTACTCTTGAAAAGCGCTATGTAGTTCTGCTTCGAGATGAGAAATGAAATATTTAAATCATTGTTCACATCCTTGAGCACGCCTCCGTCTGCTTGGAAAGTTCCGAGGTAGATGTTGGCTTCCTCAATCAGTTTGAATGATTTTACCAACAGCAGGTGTTGCTCTTTGTTCAGCAGGTTGTTGGTTACTTTGAGCGCGCTGGAAGCAAATACTTCTGAGTTGAAGTCGCTCACCGCGCTTTTCATTTTATTGATGTCAGTGCCTTGCACGGGCATTATCAATGCGAGATAATGTTCTGCGCTTTCATCATATTTGAATGGCCCATCCGGTGCCTTGGTGGCACTACTGTCAGAGGGTTCAGGTTTTATTTTGTTGTCAGTGCCTGTGCTCTCGTCTGTTTTTTCTTCGGGCAGGTTGCCGGTATCGCCTGTGCTGAATGCCCTCAACAAATCTTGTGCACGCTTAGCCTCATCGCTGCCTGCACACTTGGTCACCAGTTCGTTCAACTCGCGCTGGTAGTTTTGCTTTTCACCGTAAGGGGCATCGGTATATCCAACACAGATGGCACGTAGCAAGCGGTATTTGCACACCAGGTGGTTGTCAGGCTCATTGTAGATTACTGAGTCGGCTATTGATTTTACCTGGTAAAAATCTCTATCAGCATACATGGCATACACCGCTTCGTAGGACTTGCTCTCCTCACGTTTTTTTATTTCCTGCATGTCTGTATAGTCTGGGTTGTCCACCAGATAAGCCCAGTCACTGTCAGGATAGCGCGTTTTTATTTCATTGGCCCAGTAGGCCGAGTTGCAGGTATTGCACAGCGGGTTTTTCAGATAGCCCTTGGTAGTCTCTTTGCTAAGCCAGGTGCGGTATAGTTGATAGTAAGTAGTGGGGTGGTAGTCGCTGTTTTCCATATTCGCCAGCAGCTCTTCCCAGGTGCCAATGGCGTTGTCATCATCGTCAAATTTTTCTTTGTACACCACGCCTGCTAAGTAGTAACCCTCGGCTGCGTCTTTCTTCATCTGTTCAAGCCTGGCTTTGTCATCACATGGCAATCCGCTTTTCAATTCATCTATCGTAGGCACTTTGTATTTGTCATCCAGCTCTGCGGAACTTTCGCTCGTATCGGTTGCTGTGGGATCCGCTTCTTCTCCGGGCTCAGAGTTGAGTGATAGTCTGCTTTGGAGTCGCCAGTTGTCCTTAAGTGGGCGGTCTCCCCACTTGTCAGCAAAATTTTCTTTGCCTGATTTGCGCAAGTTTTCATTGTATGCCCAGAAGGCGCTGCTGATTGCGGCCACGTTGTTTTCATTTTGTTTGGCCGCTGCTTCTTCATCCTTTCTGCGCTGTTCTTGTTTTTCGCGTTCCAGTTTCTTCTGTATGTCGGCCAGTTTCTTTTCGCGCTCTACCGGGCTGAGGTTGCATATCACGCCCAACGAATCATAGAGTTCTATTTTTTCCAAATTCTCTATCAACTCATTGAGATTTTCTGCCAGGTTTTTTATTTCCTCATATCGGTCATGTTTGTCGGTTATTTTGGTGAGAGTACTGTCGTAGTATGCCTGTGCGGGTTTGTACTGGCGTTCGCCAAAGTAGATGTCAGCTAGTCGTAAAAAAGTTTTAGCTCTTTGTTTGGGATTGTCCTTGTTGGTGTCCAAAGATTTTTGATAATAACCAAGAGCATCGGCCCTACGTTGTTCCTCCCAGGCCAAGTCGCCCAGTGCATAGTAAATCTGATCTTGATAGTTTACATTTTTTTCATCTCTAAGCATTTTGAATAGTGCTTTCTGTATCTCATCAGAACTACCCCCGGTACGGCTGTATGCGAGTGCCTTGTTGATGCGGGCATAAAACTCCAGCTCGTAGGGAGGCCGTGATTTGATGGTGGCCTCGTAATGCGTCAGTGCGTCACTGCTGCGATTCATCTGTTGGTATAACTGGGCCAGGATGAAATGCGGACGTGCGCGGTCTTTTTTCTTCTTTATCAGTGGAAGTGCCTTTTCTATTTGTTCAGCAGCCTTTTCCGGTTTGTCCTGGTGCATATACACATCAGCATACACCAGATGGTATTCTGCCCGCAGGCCCTCATCGGTTTCTTCATCTTCTTCCTCTATGCGTTGTAGGGCTTGTATGGCTTTGCTGTACTCCTCTTTTTGTATGTAAGTACGCGCAAGCCACGTGCTGGATTTTACCTGCGCTGCATTGTCTTTGAACCGTGCATTCACTCCTTTGAAAGTATCGGTAGCGCGGGCGTAGTTGCGCTTGTAGAAATAGGCGCGGCCTATCACCATGTAGTTCTCATCTATCCACTTGTTGAATTCCGGATTTTCCTTGTCGTTCTTTTTGGCCTCGCTGTTTATGGTGTGTTTGGTTATTACCTTTTCGCATTTGGTGATGGCCTTTTCCATGTCAGGATAGGCTGCCTTGGCGGTTTCTTCATCGCCATACACGAATATGGGAAGCACTTTGTCGTAGTCATCTTTGTATGCTACTTTTATTTTCTCCACTCCCTTCTTCACCGCTTCTTCAGCATTGAAGTAGCCGTTGTAATGCGCGGTGGTGTTGTGGTAAAGGCGGGCTGCTGTGCTGTCGCGTTTGGTGGAGCAGGCTGCGGCCACCATGACCAATATGACTACGGAGAGTGTATATGCTTTTCTGCTGAAATTCACTGAGGCTGGGGATATGGTATAAAAGGGCGTGCGACTAACAGTCGGGGCGCGAAAATATTTCATTTCAAGGTAAATAAAATGTGGTGGTGAGCACACAAGGCAATACAGGCAGAATGCACAAAGGTTGAATCGGTTTATTATTGACTGCCTTAGCAAACACAACACGAATATTTGACTATGCTATGAACATCGAAGATTTCAGAGCTTACTGCCTGAGTAAAAAAGAAACAAGCGAAGGGACTCCCTTCGGGCCTGATGCGCTGGTGCTGAAGGTGTGCGGGAAAATGTTTGCTCTGTGCGATATAGAAAATTTTGTAAGCATAAACCTGAAGTGCGAACCTGAGAGAGCAATGGAACTGCGTGAGCAATACAGCGGCATACAGCCGGGCTACCACATGAGTAAAAAACACTGGAACACGGTGATGATGGATGCAACGGTCCCACTCAACTTGGTGAGGCAAATGATTGATGAGAGCTATGCTCTTGTGGTAAAGTCGCTGACAAAGAAGGAGAGGGAAAAACTTGCATAAAACGAAAAAGCCTTAGAACATGTCTAAAGCTTTTTCAATTTGTTTAGCAGAAATTACTCCACTACAATTTTTTCTGTAAGCAGTCCGCCTTCGGTTTGCAGCTCTACCACATAGATGCCTGCACTCAGTGTTTGCTCAACGGCTATGCAGTTGTTGCCCGGCAGCAGGCTATGCATCGTATTGTATATCACTTTACCAGTGCAGTCATAGATGCGTATCACACCCATCATAGATGCATTGGTATTTGCTCCTATAGTCACGCTTCCCTGCGAAGGATTTGGATAAACGCCAAATGAGAACTGCACATTTTCACCCTCGTCCACACCCACGTAGGTAACACTTGTAGAGGCTGATGTCATGACAGGGCATTGAATAAACTGCTGCACCTCTACACTGTAGTTCGCGCTTTCAGTAATGGTATAGGTGTTGGCTGCTGCTCCATCTATTTCTTCGCCATTCTTGTACCACTGGTAACTGAGTGCAGGGTCTATGCATGTAAGCACATTGCCTGATACTGTGAACAATGGTGTCCACTTAGTCAGATTGCTGAAGCGGATATAGCACGGATATTCCGGGTTATCTACAAATGCATTGCGGTTGTGCTGCTCATCGTAGATGTATTCGTTTTTGGCGCGCTCGTAGTTGGTGGCGGGGTCTTCGAAGTGCCATTTTTTTACCACATATTCCAATTGTCCATAAGGCACAAGGAAACCAATCTGCTCAGGAAAACTAAAATCTGCCGAGCCAAATACATTGTTCTTCACACTGTGATACATCATGCCACGGGCGGCATCACCTTTTATTTCATCGCGTGGTTCATAGCAGTCTTGTCCATTGGCATTGTCGCCAAATTTTGTATCTAAATAAGTGTATGAAGGAGTAACCACATCACCATAAGGGTAGTTGCTGCGTATGGCATTGCAGGCTTCCTGCTGCACGGGTATCAGATTGTGCAGGTCGCTGTACTCAAATGAATCTTCAAAATCTGAATCTAAATAAGTAGGCATCCAAGATTGCGGAAAAGTGTGCTCGCGGCTCAGAATATCATCACCGCTGCCATTCCACCATTGGAATCCGGCAGGATACACATAGTCCAATCCGCTGTATTGGCATTCCACAAAATTTTGCGAAAGGCCACCGATAACTGTATCGCGCACATAAAATTCATTGATAAGTGTGCTTGTGTAGTTGCTGTAGTAGGTTTGGAAATAGTCGGGAGGATTCATGGCTGCATTCAGTTGATTGATAAAGTTGGCATTGTCCACATCTACAGTAGCCCATGTGGTGCCTATCTCCGGATCGTCAGTAGTCACACTGCCTGTAAGCGGTGCATCAGTTTTGTAGTTTTCAAAACCTGCCGGGCCATTCATGCTGAATACTGCGAAGTGATATGTGGTGCTTACATCAATGTAGCGTGCATCAAATTCGCCTGCCGGGCCAACATGCACCACCTGTGCATTTCCAATCCAAACGCCTTTCAGATACGTGTTGCCGTCTATTGGCATTTCAGTAACAGCACCTCCCTTTTTGCGCAACACCAAATATTTTTCAGCAGCAGGCGAGGCTGCATCGAAGTTCACGTGGTAGTTCCATTCATTGAGTGCGGGAAACCATAAGTCAGTTGGAGATGCGGTTGGCTCTGTGGCCAAAGTGCCTGCTATCGCATAAATGTTGATCACATACTCAGCTTCATTCGCATCATTGCTGGTGATGGTGATGGTGCAAAAGCGTGAGCCATCGCCCGCAGGTGTGAAGTCGAGCATCACTCCACCTTCACTGTTGGCCATTACATCAGCTGTCCATGTGCCAAGGCTAAACTGCGCAGCATCCGCTCCACTGAGCACTATGTCAGCAATGTTTAGTGTGTTGGCAGTACCCAGATTTTGAATCACTATTTCGGTAGATGCACTGTTGCCAATGCTTGCTGTGAAACCATTGGGCACATTCATGTTGTTGATGGTCACATTGATTTCCTGCTCAGGAGAAACAGTTGGTTGTATCAATTCCACTTCATCCAAAGCCACATTGTGGCCACTTACTTTGTTAGTGAAGTAGAAACGTATGAAACGTGTTGAACTCTGAGCTTGGTCTGTTACTTCGGTGAAGCTGGATGTAATCATGTCAGCATCTACAAAAGTGTGCAATGGTGTGAAGTCAGCACCGTTGGTTGATTCTTCCACGGTGAAAGTTCCCATCCAGTTGCCACCTGTGTTTTGCCCTTTGATGTAGTAAGTGATTGGCCCGGGTTCTTCGGAAAATTCTACGAGCACATAATCTGTAGTGCCATCCAATCTGCAAGCCTGACCCACGAAGCCTGCGGCATAGCGCGTGTTGCCGCTGTTGAGCGATTCGCTCCAGCCAGTAGGTGTCGCGTCATCAAAGTTGAATGAGGTGGGCAGTATGGCTTGTGCATTGGCCAACTGTGCAGTAGCCATAGCTACCAGCATGTAAATTATTCTTTTCATTTGTTTGTGTTGTTTCTGTTTGATAAAAAAAATGTAGGGTCAAAAAGTGTAAGAAGCACCGAGATTCCAGCGGAAGCCCATGCCCATAAATACACCTGCACTATTTGCATCGAAAGTGTTGCCGAAATCATTGTTAGTTGCGTCACTGATGAAAACATTGTTGGTCACATTCATCAGATTCAGCTTGAAACCGAGTTTGTTCTTATTGTCGCCCAAGTCCATGTTGTATCCCATATTCACATCCAACTGGTAGTAAGAAGGAATCTTCCATGATTGTCTGTTGGCATTTTCTCCTTGTAAAGATGAGGGGTCAAAGTTTGCATAGTACTTGTCGAAGTATGTAATGCGTGGCTTGATGTAAAGACCTGTAACTGGAGAATATCGAATGCCAAGACCAGTTTGCAATTGTGCAGCATCACCTACCAACACACCTTTGGCGGCAAAATCAAACTCAGCCAGAACAACATCTCCGTTTTCGTTGGTCACCGTTGCAGTACCATCAGATATCCAGCGCCAGTCACCATAGCTGAATGCACCTTCTATTGTGATCAGGTTGTCAAGTTTGTATTCCAATTCTAACTCACCGCCATAGTGTCTTGCATTCATCCCTGGAACAAAGTAAAACACCACATCACTGCCATCATTAAAAGGTTCTACCACAGGTCTGTTATTCCATTGAGTTGCGTATCCGTTCAGAGCCAACCGATATTTTCTATTCTTGAAAAGGTATCCCCCTTCTATGGACAAAATTTCTTCGTTTTGCACATTTTGAACTCTTAATGTCGTAGCTCCTTGCAGCGCAGTGCGCAGCATGGGTGCGCGTGAAATGAAACCAGTATTTGCAAACACACTCATCTGTTCATCTATCTGATAGCTGCAGCCCCCCTTTAAAGTGCCAGCAGGCCATTTCAACCAGCCGGAGTTTTTGAAGCTACCATCTTCATTCTTGTTGTCGTAGTAATCTGTTCGATATTGAAATGTAACAGAGGCAGTGGCGTTCACAAAAGCAGACCATTGTCCTTTTTCATATTCAGCAAGTCCAAAAGCACCGGCCTGATGCACAAAGCTGGTAATGCTTTGCTCAAACTTATCACCCACATAACGTACACCGTTGTCATTGCTGTTGAGGTCGCCACCACCCACTCCGGCCGGAACAGCATAGTCAGATCCAAGCAAATCATAAATCTCCAAATAGCGGTTGGTGCGGTAGTAGCGTCCGTCCAATCCACCACTGAATTCAAGTACATCGTTGTATTTGTATTTGAATGTGGAGAGCATACCAAACCAGACATGGCTATTCACTCGAGAGAATAAATAATGCTCTGCTTTGTACTTATTGGTATCGTTTACCAATAGTGTATCCCATTGAGGATAATAGATATTGAATACGCCATACGTTCCATGAGTGTTTTCGTAGTACTGATTTTCCAAATCCACTTGTCCCTCAGCATTCAGGCTGCTGCTGCTGGCAGCTACTCCACCGCCATTACCAAATGATGCATAGACAATATTGCTCAGTGCAAACTTGTCATTGGGTGTCCACAAGTGTTTGAAGTTGGTGATGGGCTTGTGGTAATAATTGATGCGCGTAGCTTGCACTTCCTCTTCAGCATTTGCATCAACCCTGTTGCGTGTGATGTAGCCCCAGAATTCGTTGTGGCGCAGACCATAGTCTGCTCCGGGGTTGGCTGTAGTATCCACGCCAACACTGTGCGCAAACTCCTCATCATAGTATCCAATTGGTTGTCTGTTGATGCGTTGGTTGTGCTGCTGCGGACTACCCATCACAGTGAAGGAGAAGGAATGTTTTTCAAATTGTTTCTGTACTTTCAGGAAATAAAACAACTGGCGCGATCCAAGATTTTCAACCCAGCCTTCGTTGTATCGGGCAGAAATAGCTGAGGTAACACCCCAACCATTTTTCATTCTGC
This sequence comes from Flavobacteriales bacterium, assembly GCA_046155615.1. Classification (GTDB taxonomy): domain Bacteria; phylum Bacteroidota; class Bacteroidia; order Flavobacteriales_D; family Sanyastnellaceae; genus JANNVZ01. The sequence goes on from JBJXFP010000172.1 coordinate 32,834, forward strand.
CACTGTTAAGGCCAACTGTTACACGTGCGTTGTTGTTGTTGCCATATTCGGTGGCTATCACCACTTTCTTTTTTTCTTCTATACCATCACTCATGATGTTGATAGTGCCGCCTATGGAAGGTATTGCCAACTTACTCGCGCCCAGTCCGCGCTGCACTTGTATACTGCGTGTCACCACATCCAATCCGAACCAATTGGCCCAATAAACAGTTCCATTCTCCATGTCGTTCATCGGTATGCCATCTACCATAACGGCCACATTGCGGTTTTCAAATCCCCGGATGTTCACTCGCGAGTCGCCATCGCCACCACCACCTTGTGTGGCGTGTATGCCGGGCGTACTGTTCAATATCATGGGTATGTCTTGAGTGCCGAGTTCTTCTTTTATTCTGGTAGTTGGTATGTTCGAAAACGCCACCGGTGTTTTTCTATCAATAGCCAAGTCACCAATGATTTCTACTTCCTGCATCATCTCAGTTTCCAACAGAATCTGTAGGAAAATTTCAACTCCCTGAGCACTCACTTTCTGAATTTGATTTTTGTACCCAACGAATGAAATGTTCAACTCATATTCTCCGTTGCTAAGCAACAACTCGAAGGTGCCGTCCAATTCTGTCACTGTGCCCAGTCCTTCGCCATAAGTAATCACTGCACCTACTATGGTTTCACCATTGTCAGCATTTTTCACTATACCACTCACCCGCGTTTGAGCATATAATAGCGATGAACATAGTATGGATGAGACGAACAGTATTTGTTTTATCATGGACATGCGCAGGCAATTATCAGAGCGCACAAAAGGGGCTGTGAACCCCTTTAGCGCTTAGATGTTTTGATATTTTATTTGGCGATTATCTTACGGTGACTGATGGTGCCATCAGCAAATTCCACTTCTACTAAGTAGATACCTGCTTCGGCTTCGGGCAGCGCCACATTGGTGTTAGTAGTGTTGTTCTGCATTTGTTGAGCGAAAATTATTTTACCATCGGTGCTCAATATGGTAAGCGACTTTATGGCCGCATCACTTTTCAGAGCGAATTGTCCATCAGTAAGTGGATTGGGAAACAGCGTAAACTCATTGGCTTGTTTCTCCTCTTTTACAAACTCAGCACCGCACACACAGTCGTGCCAGCCGAGGTGATCAAATGTGTTGGCTGGCAGGCTGTCCCATTCCAATGATGGATCGAATACAGCAGGATTGGCAGCTACACCTTGCTGAATAGTGTTCTTGCGGTACATGGTGTTGTCCACTGTCCACCATGCTGTGTTAGGGTCGCCCGGCACATACCAACCATCACCCGGGTCTTCGAATAATTTGCCGAAAATGTCGAGTAGTGTTGCATCGCCTTTTCCAAGTACAAACGCATCGTCACCATTGAAATACATTGGCGAGTTGGCTTCCACATAAATGGGATTTACAAAAGTGTCAGCCACCGCAGCGAGGTCCGCATCTACAGGGGTTTCTAAATCCACGCCATCTGGGTCTTGTTTGTCCAAGACAAAAACGCGTGTGCCATGCGCAGGTATTATGCCTGTTATATCAAGCAGCATCGGATCGCCTGCTCCGTTGCGTTGGCGGCCCATTTTGTATTGGCCTGCGCCAAGGTCTATTGCCACATTGGTAGGGTTGTGTAGTTCTATTGCCTTGTTGTTGAAGGTGCCTTCTACATATTCAGATATGAATACATCGGAACAAGCTTGAGCGTTGGTGAGGTAAGCAGCCGCAAGTGCGCAGCCAAGAAGTAATGTTCTTTTCATGCTGTTTTGGATAGAAAAATTGTTGGTGTAATTCGGCTTTGAAAACTCATGCAAATTTTTCGAAGCGTGGCGAAAGTAAACATGCGCGGACTTACTGAATAACTGATTGTGCAGCTTGCCCTACACTTTACACACAAGTAATGAAGGCATTACACTGCAGGAAAAATGTGAAGGGCTGCCTTGCAATAGGGCAGCCCTTCGGAGCAATATTTTTATGATTCGATTTAGCGTCCGAGTCTTATCACAGCGCGCTCTCCGGTATTCATGTCCAACACTTCAATAATGGCATTTTCTGCATAGCGCCTTTCGCTGAAGGTGATGGTCTCGCGCATATAATTACCTGCTATGGTTTCAGTAAGCTGTTGCCCAAGCATATTGAATGCAGTGATTTTCAGTGCGCGTGACTCATTGAAGTAAAACATCAGACGCACGCCTTCATCAGTCAATGTGCCTATGATGGACGATGCGAATTCGCTGCCATTGTTAGTTGCTTCTACAATGCGGATATTCTTGGAAACAGTGGACTGGCAGTCCTCATCAGTGGCCGTCATGGTTATCGTGTAAAGTCCCTTTTTGTTGTAGTAATGAGTTGGATTCTGCTCGCTGCCAGTCTGGCTTTGGTCACCGAAATTCCAATAGAAATTTTCAGCATCGCTGCTTGTGTTGTAAAAATTGACTTCTGCAATGCCGCCATGCAGCATGTAGGTTTCTTCTGCTGTTTCCATTCCGGCCTTCAACTCGGAGCGTGAGGTTACAGTGTAGGTGAAAGTGCTGCTGCAACCGCTTTGGTCAGTAACAAAGGCCGTGTATTCTCCTGCTTCTGCATTTTCCAGATTGGCAGAGGACATGCCATTGCTCCAACTGATGAGGTATGGTGCTTTGCCACCTGTTATGTTCAGTGCTATAGCTCCGTCTTCATCATCAGGACACGTCACTGGCAGCACCAAGGCTGTTGCATTCAGCGGGTCACTGTTGCTGATTATGATGCTTGCCTCAGTGGTACCGCAGAGGCCATTGTTTTCAATCAGTATGTTGTAGATACCCGGTTCCAGTTCACTCACCAGAGCATCAGCAGTTATTCCGTTGGCAGTGGCCACTACTTCACCTTCACTATTCATCCAAGTGATATTGCAATTAGTGTTTGAATCCACAGAAACTGTCACTTCACCATCATTCATTCCGGAACATCCGGCTGTGGTAATGTTTGACACCATAGCACCGCCTATGCGTAGTTGAAAGCGCAGGGAAGTATATCCAGCAGTCAAATCCAGCGAAATACTTTCATGCAAATTCAAAGGATAGTTCTGACCGGTTAGCAAGTCTTCGAGCACTACACATGCTCCATTTGCAAATTCCGTGAGACCATCATGTGTCAGCTGGTAGGTGCCACTCACGCCTGCTTCTATTCTGAGCGGAATGATGGTTTCGTTGCCGTCAAGAGCAAATGCGTTTACAGAAAGATCGTCTCCTTGTGTATTGATAGTGGCCATGTATGGCACCTCGATTAACGGGCTTCTGAGTTTGTATGCATCTGCACTGCCTTCATAAGCTAAAGTTGCGTTTGCGTTGCGCGCCAGTGTTGTTTCATCAGTGTAGTTTTCACTGGCAATGCGCAGGGTCAGCGCTGCCTCATTGCTTGAGTTTTTAAATGTACCCTGAACTGTTGCCTTGCAATCTTCAACCAGTGTGAGTGCAGGCGATGTCGCGTTGGCTTTTACAAAAAATGATTGTGTATGTGGAATGTAGCGTGAACCACCGTTGGTGCTTACACCGCCCACATAAGTAGCATACTGACCCAGGGCTGCATTCCAGACATATACTGCATTGTCAAAGTTGGTTTTCGTCCAGCTCGCAGCATCCCAGTCAATAGTGCATGGGTATGGATTGGCCAGCATATTCCAGCCATCACCTGTTGGGTTGCTCGTATTGGTGTAAGTTACAGGCATGGTTTGATTGCCGCTGTATATCTCTCCGTCCGCATCTAAGTTCATCACTCCTGCATTCATGAATACGAAATAGCCCGTGCGATCTTGTATTGCATTGGTTACGTTGGTAACTCCGGTGAATCCTGTGTTCATGCCACCTGCTACGCTTTCATTGTAAAGCTGCACGTTGTTGAATGGATAAGGTGGCGGATAATCGCTGCCTGCAAAACCTGTTGTTATTAAATCATCATTCCAGTCAGCCACAGTTTTGTTTTGTATGGACGATGCCAGATTCACCCAGCCTTGCGCAGTGGCAGTATGGTATCTGTTGATGGTGATGTTGCCTGAAAGACTTCCGCTTGTAAGTGGCCCAATCATTCCCGCAGTTGTGCCATCGCTAAGCAAGTTCAGTTTTGCATTTGTATAAAGCGTGCCGCTTGTTATCTGTATCAGATTTTTTGCAACCACTCCCCCACTCGATGCATTGATGGTAACACTTTGTGCATTGGTCACATTCATCCAATACATATTGGCCACACCACTGCCACCTATCACTGAAGCTTTTTTTCCGGCCAGGGTCACAGTGCTTGTACCTGCGCTGAACGTGCCGTTTATTGTGTAGTTGTTGTTTACTGTCATGGAAGTGGTGCCCGCGTTAAATGTGGCACCTGCCTTCACTTCAAATTGATTGCAGCCAAAAGATGCCCAGTCACATGTGACTGTAATACCGGGCTGAATTATCATATTGGCCTTGTCGCAAAATGTGGCAATAGCGAATGGTGTGCCGCCCGGTGTGTCGCACCAGATAGCTGCAGTTGCGTTACCGCTGGCAATGGCGTAATAGTTCAGATTACCTTCCGCAATAGTGAACCGCTCAGAGTCAACTAATTTAACACCGGTGACTTCAAACCAGGGCGCAGCATAAGTGCCTTCTATACCTGATTCATCATCAAAGCCATCGTTGTCAGTGTCCACTATCAGCATCAATTTGCTTGAGTCAAAAGATGGTATTCCTGTCATATCAAAGCGGAGGGTCACTGTGCCCACATCGCCAGTATGGCGCACTTTCCATACTCGGTTCATGAGCTTTGTGACGCTGCAATTGCTGCCGCCATAAGCAGGTATATTGGTATTGGCATTGTCATTACCAAATACCAGATACTCACCGTCATTTAAGTCCGATGGTGATTTTACAGTTAGTATGTCATCTGTATTTTCACTTGTGCTTTCACTTTGATTGAGTCCTTGGCCTGCCACATCTTTTCCTATGCCAAACACATCACCTGCATAAGAGGGTTCGTTGTAATAGAGGTGATCAGTGGTCAGCACACTCAGCCCATACTTTATGGATATATAAGTATGAATTTGTCTTTTCTCAGCCGCTGTAAGTATTCTGTCATACACCACCACCTCGGCTATGTATCCCTGAAAACCGCTGGTGGTCCAGCCGCGGCCCAGTGCGCCAGATGCGCCTTGTGTGTAGTGTAATATGTTGCCGTTGCTCGCGCTTAGCTGCGTGCCGTCTTTTATTTCAGTAATGGTTTTGGCAAAAGTGCTTGAGCACTCTGCCATAACAATACGTGGCGATTCTGTAGCGGCATTGTATGTTGTAACACCGAGGTTCAAGGTATTGCCATAGTTACCATGTCGCAGGTTGGCGTTGGTTACATAGCCTATGTGAAGACCAGGGCTGGGCACACTTTGCTGAATGCCTATGATGTATTGGTTGTTGCTTGATCCGGCACGTTTCACTACGGTTATCACAGTAAATTCATGATTGTCAATAGAACTAAGACTCAGGCCGAAGTAACGTGTGCCTCCATTGCTTTCCATAGCAGGGTTGCCGTTCAGCGCTGTTTTGATGTACTTGGGTTGGGCTGCACCAGTGGCCTGAGTAGCGTTGTTGCCATTACCGCTCTGATCGTTCCAATAGCTCATGAATGCACCATCAGTGGTAGTGCTTGTGCCTGCATCTCCTTTGAGCCAAACCTTTAGCCCACTGCTAACACCGCCTGGCGACTGGGCCTGCAGATTTGCGAATGTGAAAAAAGAAATGACGAGTAAAATTGAATTTTTCATGGGTGTTAGATTTTTCAGTAGATCAGCGATTGATAAAAATTTGGTTAGGGTATTCACTCTTGACATCTATTTCATGTGGTGCACGAGTGCGCATTCGTACGCAAGCACTTCCATCATGGTTGCGCACTGAGGCAAAAACAAATTTTTGACTGGAGAATGAACTGACGGAGGAAAATTGTAAAAAGCAACAGGGCAACCACTGGGATTGCCCTGCCTAACCTAACTTTAAACAAACATCACCACTCGGGTGACGCTGCATCTTTCCTCTTACTTCAGGTACAGGCTTTTACTATTTGAGTCTTTCGCCTGCGACTATATAGGGTGGTTTACTTTTACTACTGTATGCACCTTATGCACGAGCCAAATGTGTGATTTATTTGAACTAAACGGCACGGCACAATGGCGAGATTTGAACCGCACAATGTGAATTCAAACTTTACCGACTACTTGCGCAGTTTGCTCATGACCGATAAATGATTCAAAGCCAGAAAGCCATAGTAATACATAGCATACGCTACACACACAGCAAGCAAGTAGTACGCATGTTCACAGCAGAACATGGCTTAAAGGCATTTCTGGTGAACAGTGGAAAATCAAACAAAGGCGGTGTTGCTAATCTTCTTCAACCCTTGTCCTTAGTCGAGTTTGAATGCAGTATGAAGGAACAATCGCAATTGCAGGCATTGCGAGAATTGCGGTTGGCTCATCCATGGCAGAGTATCCCGTTTGATGCTGGCAAGATTGCTGTGGTCCTTTTCCTAAATGAAATATTACACAAGACCATTCCTGATGACTACCAGAACAATCAGTTGTTTCAATTCTTGTGGCATTCATTGGTTCTATTGGATGATGCCGTGGAGTACAATAATTTTCACCTGTGGTGTTTGCTTGAAATAACAAGGCACTATGGTTTCTACCCACAAGCTGAAGATGGAGCAAGGAAATACTTCGATATGCAATCAGGAATTTTTGTCAATGCTCAGCCACCACATACTGACTGCATGAATGCTGATGAAAGTAACTGGCTATATGCGTTGCTTGACAAGGAATGGCCAGAGGTGCAGCACCTTGCAATGACTGGCGTTTTGCGCAAAAATGTGCTTACACAATTGGTTCATTACATCAGACTACATCTTGAGACTCTGAGACAAATACACTCGCTTCAGGTGCTTCACGATATTTTTCAGTGATGATGAAGCCTCTATTTTGCAACCGCATTTCTTGTATTTAGAAAAAAGCAATTCAACTGAATAGTGCAATTCAAAGACATCATAGGTCAGCAGGAAGTAAAGGAAAAATTGCTGCACGCATGCCACGAGGGTCGGCTTGCACATGCTATGCTACTGCACGGGACAGAAGGCAATGGAGCGTTGCCATTGACTATTGCATTCGCACAATACATATCATGCAAGGAGCGATCGGATACGGACTCATGTGGGGTTTGCCCGACCTGCCGGAAAATTGCTACGCTGTCACATGTGGACATGAGTTTTTCATTTCCTTATTACAACAAATCGGAAGGCGGCAGCGAAAAAAAAACCACTTGCGATGATTGGATAAAAGACTGGAGGCCTTTGATGGCAGCCAACCTATACTCCTCACTTGAGGACTGGAAGAACAGCATCACCAAAGACAATAAACTGATGCTGATACCGGTGGCGGAGGCTAACAGGATCGTACATGGCCTCTCGCTGCACAGCTACGAGGGTGGTTACAAATTCCACATCATCTGGCTTGCAGAATTTCTGAAAACTGAAACTGCCAACAAACTGTTGAAAGTGCTGGAGGAACCACCGGCAAAGACCATTTTTATACTGATAGCCAACAACACAGAAAACATTTTGCCAACCATTTTGTCGCGTGTGCAACGTATGCTGGTGCCGCGCATTCCCGATGATGAAATAGAGAAGGCATTGGTACAGTCAGGTCAAAGACAGGCGCTCGCCCAAAGTATTGCCCACTTTGCCGCAGGCAACTGGAACAAGGCATTGCAACTGGCACATGCAGAAAATCCGGATGCATTTTATGCCGAACAATTTCAAATGTGGATGCGCAGGTGCTATAAGAAAGAAACTACGTGGCTGATAAACTGGGCCAACACCATGCATGAGCTTACCCGCGATGAACAAAGACATTTTCTGAACTATGCGCTTGAACAGGTAAGACAAAACTTAATGCTGAACTACACAGGTGATATGCTGATAAGAATGAATGAAAGCGAAGCTGATTTTTCTAAGAAGTTCTCTCCATTCATCAATCATTTGAATGTGGAAGACATGATGCATGAACTGAGTGAAGCGCACACCGACATTTCACGCAATGCTTACTCAAAACTGGTGCTTGCGGACCTGAGTATAAAAATGCACTACCTGCTCAAACGCACCGAACCTGTGAGTGCATAACATTTTTGAAAATTACAGTGAATCGCGTTTTGGATAGTCTTCCGGAATTTCAAACAGCAACTCGTAAGGTTTGTCACTTGACAATTTGGTAATTTCAAATTTCAATTCGCGCGTTCCCTCAGGACTCTTTGCTTTCAGGTGGCATTTAGCAGGATAAGTCTGTTCATTGTCGGCCATAAAGTCGCTGTAATAGATCTCCACTGTGCGTTGCTTTATCAGGTCGTTGAAAATGCTTTGCACAAGACGGTATTGCTCCGGCTCAAGCCAATAGCGCGACACGATGAGTTCATCATCTTCATCAACATGCTTAAGGGTGCGCTGGTATCGCGGGTCGTTCGGATTCACCACTATGGTATCATCTTCTAATTTGCGATCATCCATGCCTACCACACGTCTCACTTTCCTTTTGTAGCGCGATATGAGCAGGTGTTTGTCATCATTCACTTCGCTTCTGAAACGGCCTTCGTCTTTGTCTAATGCAAGGGCATTGCCTACCAGCATGTCTTGCAGCATTTCGAAATCAAGCTCTACACCCACCAGTTGATTTATTACATCAAAGCCTCCTTTGTAGTAGTATTTGTTGTCAGGAATTTTACTTAAATAATAGAGGCTGTCGGGTGTAAGCATGAGTCGTATCATTTCAAAACCGAGCAGCGGAGTTATGCTCACCCATATCACACTGTCTTTGCGCATGCGTATGGTGGCTTTGAAGGTTTGTGTTTCACCCATGGTGATGAATTCGGCATCCACCTTCATGCCTACCCAGGTGTAATCGTATTTGTTTTTGTCGTAATGCCGCAATAGATATCCTGCTGTTCTTTCTTTCAGTGGCTCTTTGGACTTCTCCACATTTTTCGATTTGGAACAAGCCACCAATGCCACAAGCAGAGTAAGCACCATGGCAAATCCTATGCGCAGTTGCACAGCATGCTCAAGAGTAGTAATGCGGTGTTTCAGCAATTGAATCTGATTATTCTATGTAGCGCTGTTCTGCTATTTTTTTATCAATGTTAGCAGATGTACCTCCAAGTGCTTTTGCTTCTTTCCATTTTGATACTGCTTCTGCGTTGCGGTTTAATTGTGCCAGAATATCGCCCAGTCGCTCCAACTGATCGCCTTGCGGTTCATTGTGCTCTATGGCCTTTTCTATCCATGCAAGTGCTTCTTTGTAGTTCGCTAGTTGAAAGAGTACTGTGGCATAAGTGTCCTCATAAGTGGCGTGATTTGGTTGTAGCATATTTGCTTTGACTGCCATCGTTGATGCCTTATCAAGATTGGATTTGCGGAGCGCTAGGTAATACGCATAGTTGTTCAGCGTAAGGGCATTTTCAGGCTGCAACTTCAGCGCACTTTCAAATGCCTGGTCACTATTTGTGTATTCTGTTTTTTGATGATATACGGCACCGAGTGTGGTATAAAAACGGGTGAGCAACGCATCATCTTCCACTACCAGTTCCTTGCCGGTATTCAACATCATGATGGCTGAATCATATTGAGTCATGGCCTGTGAGGCCATCGCATGCATGTAGTAAAACTGTGGAATAGTAGGGAAGAGTTCGAGTGCCTTTTCGCTTTCTGATTTGAGCGCTGAGTAATCTCTTAGGTCAAGATCCATTTCCAACATTTGCTGCCAGATGATGCTGTGGTTTGGATCCAATTCGCATGCCTTGCGGTACTTCTGCAGTGCCTCCACATCGCGGCCTTCGCGCGCAAGAAAATCGCCATAGATGCTGTATGCTTTGGCCTCAGCCGGATGCACACGCTCGGTGATACTTAGCAGTTGATATGCCTGTGGCAAGTAAGTAAGATCAAAATCAGTGAGTGCAAAATATTTCAGCAACACTGCCATTTTTTGGTCTATTGAAATGTCAGTGGTTTCGAATGACAACACCAATTCTTCGTACGATCGTTTGTCATCGCCATTGGCCGCATGATATTCTGATAGTGCGAAGTGGACTTCTCCGTTGTCGGGATCAGTTTTCACCATTTGTTCCATTGCCCAGGCTACCTTTTCCGAGTTGCCAATGGTGGTATAATATTGAGCTGCCAGACTCCAGTATCGTGGTTCGTGAGGAAAAGCATTGGCTAATTTTTCAAGTTCCTTTCCTGCCTTTTCAGGCTCATTCAATTGCAGATATAGCTGATGTTTTTGGATTGTAAGTTCTTCATCAGGGCCGGTTTTGAGTTCCAGCTCATCAAACGTTTCAATGGCATCGGCCCATTTCATTTGCAGCAATTGTGCATCAGCTATTTCATAGTATATGGCGTTGTCATTTGGATTCAGCACGGCCACTTGGATGTATGATTTTACGGCCATGTCGTAGTTGCCCAGTGACATGTAGCTGTTGCCACTCAGCAAGTGATACCACGGATTTTTTGGCTTTGTCAACAGAGCTGCTTTGGCGTGTGTCAAGGCCTCGCCTGCATTGTTTTTCATCTGCAAATCCATACGGCCCAACTCGAAATGTACTGCGTCATTCTGTGGCTGTAGTTGCAGACATTCTTCAAAAAGTATGTAGGCCTTTTCTAAATTGTCCTTCGACTTTTCAAGCTGCGCTGCAAAAAATTTTTCCTGAAAAATCAAATCAGGCTGAGCGCCTCTGGTATCTGATTCACCAGTGTTTACTTGCTTGCCTGCCTTGCATGCCATCAGCACAAATAACAGAACGATGTATGTAAATGAATTTTTCAATCGGTAACGTTAGAGAAAGCGCCAAGGCTGAGTGAGCGTGCGTGCCCTTTGTAGCGGGTGTTGTTGCCTATCATACTATGCGAAATATTGGCGCTGCTAATATGTGATTGATGGAGCACGATGCTGTGCTGCATCACACTGTTTTCAACTACCGAGCCATCGCCTATGCTTACACATGGGCCAACTACCGAGTTGCGCAATACTACATTCTCGCCTATATAGCATGGCGCTATTATGGAAGCGTTTTCAAGAACCACTGTTTTACTCATCAAGTTTTTTTCTGTGCAATGTTGCAGGTATTTGGTGTTGGTCTCCACCATCGCTTCCTTGTTGCCACAATCCATCCAGTCGGTCACAGCACCGGGTACGAATTGCGCACCTTTTTTCACCATGTTACGCAGGGCATCAGGCAGTTGGTATTCTCCTTGATTTTTTATGTTGTTGTCTATGAGGAATTGCAATTCGTCTCTCAGTTGCTCGCCTTTGAGGAAGTAATAGATACCAATCATGGCCAGGTCAGAAACAAATTCCTGTGGTTTCTCTTTGAACTCTGTGATCACACCAGCTTCATTTAGAATAACTACTCCGAACTGCGTTGGGTCAGCAATTTTCTGCACCCACAGCACTCCATCTTTGGATGTATCTAAAGTAAAATCGGCACGAAAGAGTGTGTCAGCAAATGCAACAGTTACAGGGCCTTGCAACGCACTTTGAGCACACAATATGGCATGTGCAGTGCCCAATGCCTCGTCCTGATAGTGTATGGTACCTTTTGCTCCAAAGCTTTCTGCCACATGCACCAGATGCTCTTCTACCTCGCTGCCAAAGCGGCCCACTACATAGGCTACTTCATCCACACTCTGCTGACTTACCGCTACTATATCTTCTACAAGCCTTTGCACAATAGGTTTACCTGCTATGGGCAACAAAGGCTTGGCAGTGGTGAGGGTGTGTGGCCGCAGGCGTTTGCCCATGCCGGCCATCGGTACTACTATTTTCATAATTGATTGGTTGGCTGCTTTAGCGCTTGGCAAATGCTGCAATGCACATGTAGCAGAATAAGCGCGCAAGGTGTGCGCAAAAAAAGCATGAAAGTCCCAATCAATTGTTCAGATTTGTAAGACACCATGGTGCAAAAATGAATTTTGGAGTATGACAACAACCACAGGCGACTTCGTTTGCTGAACGCAAATAGCCATGTGATGGCCCAACGGAGGCGTTTATATTTGCGACCCATTTTTAGAAAAACTATAAAAAGGAGCATAAACAGCCGCGGGCGTGGCGAAATTGGCAGACGCGCCAGACTTAGGATCTGGTGCCGTGAGGCATGGGGGTTCGAGTCCCTCCGCCCGCACAAATTTTGGAGATTTGTTGACTTGGTGATTGAATGATTGCATCTACACCAACTCTGCAGGTCTCCATCGTTTTTTGCAGTTGATTGAATTAGAATTGCTAAATGAATCAAACTCATATAGAAACGACTCAATATTCAACTCACTAATACTAACACCACAAGGCGTACCCATGATTATAGAAAAGCAAGACGTAGACGCACTTAATGCGGAATTGAAAATAAAAGTGCATCCTGATGACTACAAAGAGAATGTGGACAAGGCGCTGAAAAACTACCGCAAACAAGCTTCTATGCCCGGTTTCAGACCGGGGCATGTGCCTGCCACGCTTATCAAACAGCGCTATGGCAAAAGCATATTGGCCGAGGAAATATCAAGGCTTATTCAAGACAACATTTACCGCTACATAGCCGAAAACAAAATAGCAGTATTGGGTAGCCCAATACCTAAAAACGATCAGGAAGTGCCGGGCAACTGGGACAATCCGGGCGACTTTCAATTCACATATGAAATGGGAATAGCGCCCAGCATACAATTCAGTTTAGATCAAAATCAAACATTCAACTACTACAAAGTGCATGTGACTGATACACTGATAGACCGACAGGTGAAAGACATGGCACGCAGGTATGGCAAAATGGAAGACCCTGAGCTGAGTGAAGCCGAAGACATGCTGATGTGTGTACTGAAAGAAGTGGATGAAAACAACAATGAAAAGGAAGGAGGCTTAAGAAGCTATACTACTGTCAGCATAGAATACCTGTTCAATGATGAGACAAAAAACAAACTCATAGGCTTGAAACGGGAAGATAAAGTGATAGTGAATCCGCAGCACCTCAGCAGCAACCATGAGGATCTTGCACAGATGCTGAACATCAGCCACAACGAAGTGCATCACCTGAGGTGCAATGTGGAACTGCATGTCACTGACATCAAACGAGTGATTCCGCACGAACTCGATCAGGAATTGTTTGACAAACTATTTGGCAAGGATGCCGTGACAACTGAGAAAGAAATGCGTGATCGTACCAGACAACAATTGGAGTCAACATTTGAGCGTGACGGTGACTACCTGTTCAGACGAGAATTACGCAGCGAATTGGTGAAACGCGTCAATCCGCAACTGCCCGATGATTTTTTGAAAAAATTCATACGCCTTACCAATGAAAAGCCTTTGACAGCAGAAATAGTGGACTATGAATACCCTGCATACGCTGGCCAGATCAAGTGGGAACTGATAGAAGACTATCTGATGAAACAGTTGAACTTAACAGTGACAAAAGAAGATGTGCTCAGCTATGTGCGTGAAGTATTGACCGAACGATATGCACAATATGGCTTGCCTGCCATGGACGATGAAATGCTGACACAAATGGCCGAACGCGCCATCAGCAACAAAGACGAAATGGCTCAGACCACACGACTCATTCGCGAGAACCGCATTTCTGAAGCTATAAAACAACAATGCTCAGTGAACGAATCTGTAATCTCAATGGATGAATTCATGCAAAAATTTCAGCACTAAATCAATTATACATCAATGCTTGAAAGGCGAACAGCAATGTTCGCCTTTCTTTTTTATGATGGCATCGTGTTCTCATTTGTAGGTTAGCATGAGTGCGCACTGACGAGATATAAATGAGGTAAAATTGTAAGTGATAAGAAGACACCTGCTTGCAGACGCGAATACATTAGCCACACCTTAACCCTCACCATTTTCACATGAATATCATCAGGCGTATTCAATTTTTTGCACTCATCCAACTTTTCATTTTTGCGAAACCGTCAGTTGGTCAAAGCACTGCCAATCTGGTGAATGCGGGTAAAGTACCTGCGGGCTTTGGAGAACATCATCTGCCTGCGGGTGTGCGCGCAGCGGCATGTGCGCCAGCTACAGCGCTACGCGACTTAGAGTGGAACAACATAAGCGCATTGATTGAGAATGGCGGACTGCTGTGGCTTGACAGGGCCAATGGGCGTGGCAAATACTACGCACCGAAAAATGGAGGAGTCTCGGTGATGTATGCAGGATCACTTTGGCTTGCCGGACTCTCTCCTGATCAACAACTGAAACTCTCAGCACTTATATACAGATACAGCGGCAACGACTACTGGCCAGGGCCGCTTACCAACGATGGCACTGCCGAAGTAACTGAAAGCACTTGCCAGGACTGGGACAAATTCTATGTGTCGTACAGGCAGGATGCACAGCTCCACCGGCAATACCACGAGTGTGCAAATGATCCTGAATGCGACCTCGCTGATTTTTTTCCGGATGGCTACACCACACCTGCCTACTTCGAAAATTATCCGGCACACGGTCAAACCAGTTTGGGGCAGGATTTTTACCTCGCGCCATACAAAGACTTTGATGAAAGCGGCCATTACAATCCGGAAGCTGGCGACTATCCATACTATGATTTTTTGCATGACATAAACTGTGCACAGCGCACCCGCGAGGGCACTGTGCCGCTCTACGGTGACCAGACTTACTACTGGATATTCAACGACAAAGGCAATGTGCACAGCGAAAGCGGAGGCCAGCCCATAGGTATGGAAATACGCGCACAAGCTTTTGCCTTCAGCACCAACGATGAGGTGAACAACATGACTTTTTACAACTACGTACTCATCAATCAGGGAACACAAACGCTGACGGAAACCTACTTCGGTACTTGGACAGACTGCGACATAGGTGGCGAGGTGGATGACTATGTGGGTTGCGATGTGCAGCGTGGACTTGGTTATGGCTACAATGCAGATGCGTTTGATGCGCCCACAGGTTTATCACTGGGTTATGGTGATGAGCCGCCTTGCGTTGGTGTGGATTATTTCGAAGGCCCATATCAGGATGAAGATGATGAAGACAATCCACTCACCGCTGACATCAATCAAGCAATAGCCGAAAAAGGAATACCATATAAAGGAATAGGCATTGGCTATGGAGATGGCATTCCGGACAATGAAAGGTTTGGCATGCGCAAATTTCTTTACCATGGCTCCGGTGCCGGCCCCAGTGGCTTGCCTGAACAGGCAGTACACTTTTACAATTACATGCGGGGTTTCTGGAAAAATGGACAGCGCATGGCGTATGGTGGCAATGCTCTCACAACCAGTTCGGGTGCCAATCTGCAAATAGAAGCCGACTTCATGTTTCCCGGTGATACCGATCCATATCACTTCGGCACCCTGGGCAGTGCTGTAGAGCCATGGGATGAGGTGAGCAGCGGCAATCCTGCGGGCGACAGGCGTTTCCTGCAAAGCTCAGGGCCTTTCACACTGGAGCCGGGTGACTATAACAACATCACTGTGGGTGTGGTGTGGGCCGCCAATGTGAATGGCAGCAACGAACAAACGGTAAATGCAATGCGCCTCGCTGATGATAAAGCACAGGCATTGTTCGACAATTGTTTCGAACTCATATCAGGCCCCGATGCACCCGATGTAACCGTGCAGGAATTGGAAAACGAACTGATACTCTTATTGCGCAATGAAAGCATTTTCAGCTCCAACTACCACGAGAGTTATGTGCAACCGGACCCCACCATTCCGGAGATATTCGATATTGGAGACACACTGACTGAACTGGAAAGGAGCTACCTCTTTCAAGGTTACATCATCTATCAGTTGGCTGATGAAACTGTAAGCAGCAGCGAACTGAATGACATAAACAAAGCACGCCTCATAGCCCAATGTGATATTCAGGATGGCATTGCAGACATTGTGAACTTTGAGAAAGACACGGAGATAGGCGAGGTGATACCGGTGCTGAAAGTGCAGGGCGCTGATGAAGGCATACAACATTCATTCAGGATTACAGAAGATGCTTTTGCCCTTGGCAATGCAGCACTCGTAAATCACAAGACCTATTATTTCATGTGCATTGCTTATGGCTATAACAACTTCTCCAATTATGACATAGCCAATGCACGCGGTCAGGACAAGCCCTTCATAGCCTCGCGCAAGGCTGCCTTCAGCAACATACCTGTAATAAAAGCAATACCACATGCCACACAACCTGAGGCAGGCGGCACCTACCTCAATGCATCATATGGCTATGAGCTTCCGCTCCGTCAGATAGAAGGAAAGGGCAACGCCACCAATTTTCTAAACATAACAACAGATGTTGAAAAGGAAATATTGGCAAACAACCGAGTGGCAGAGTTGCAGTACACGACAGGAGCAAGTCCGGTGAGTGTGCGCATAGTGGATCCGCTGCGCGTGCCTGTGGCTGACTTCGACTTGCGCCTTGCGCCAAATGATGAGGATGTGATGGGCGACAGTGCGCACTGGCAACTCATCAACACTACTACTGATGAGGTATATGATTCGCACCACAGCATACACCTGCTGATGGAAGAACTGCTGCCAGAGTGGGGCTTGTCTGTTACATGGCATCAGTATGATTTGAAAAATGATGACCTGCGGCACTTCACGGGGTTTGTTGGTAGCGCGCTGCAGTTCGACAATCCTTCGCAGGCGTGGCTCGCGGGCATAGCTGATGATGATTCTTATACACCATTCAATTGGATAATGTCGGGCAGTACGTGGGTGCTGGCATTAGACAATGAGCTGGAGGCTATGTACAACGATTACGATGAAGGGCCTAACCTGACAGGGAGCGACCACAATGTTTTTTCTGATGAAAACGAAGAGTATGAAGGAGCGATTAATGGCACGTGGTCGCCTTATTGCTTAGTGTCGGCTGCGGCCTTCAACACTGAGTTGCAGCAATGGTTTCACACCACCTCGCCCACGGTGGAAGATCTGCGGGGCGATTTATCGCAGAGTCCTCATCTTTTTTCTTCAGCTATAAAAAACCTGAACAACGTGGACATAGTGCTAACTAACGATACCAGTTTGTGGACACGGTGTGCGGTATTCGAAATGCAAAACAACCCACTGCTGAGCGAGGGTGGTGTGGAAAAGATGCAGATGCGCAGCCATGCCTCGGTGGACAAAATGGGCATAGCGAGCGGACAAAGCGGATGCAACGAACAGGAGGCCACGCGCGGTGGCACACAGCCCGTGGGTATGAGCTGGTTTCCGGGTTATGCTATAGATGTGGGCACGGGAACGCGGCTCAACATGGCTTTTGGCGAAGACAGCTGGCTGACGGGCGAGCATGGTCGGGACATGATATGGAATCCGACCACGCGCCTTATGAATGATATAGGTACCGACTACCTCTTTGGCGGGCAGCACTGGATATATGTTTTTCGCGATATGCGGCATGAGTATGATGAAGAAGATTATATGCCCCACTACGACCATGGTCAGTTCATCTATGGGCTGCGCGATGCGGAGGGCGCACTGAGTATTGGCAAGCAGAAGGACATTTTCAGCGCTTGCAGTTGGGTGGGCAGTGCCTTGCTGAATGATGGATTCGACATGTTGCCTATGGCTGAGGGCTTAGTGCCCTCAGGTGTGCGTGTGCAGTTGCGCGTGGCTAAGCCATACACCAAGTATGACGACAGCACCAGCGACATGGAGAACTACAAAGGCGCCACCAATTGGTGGAATGGCCGATACACCTTCACTACTCGCGGCCTGCACACGGTGGTGAACGACCAGCATACCCTCAGCAATGTGATGGAGATGATAAACGTGGTGCCCAATCCGTACTATGCTTTTTCGGCTTACGAAACGGGCAAGCTCGACAACAGGATAAAGATTACCAACCTGCCGCAATTCTGCACGGTGAGTATCTACGATCTGAATGGTGTGCTGATACGTCAGTTCGAAAAGGCGGACCCGCTTACCTCATTGGATTGGGACTTGAAGAACGCGAAGAACATACCCGTGAGCAGCGGCACCTACATCATACACATAGTGGTGCCGGGTGTGGGGGAGAAGGTGCTGAAGTGGTTCGGGGTGATGAGGCCTGTGGATTTGGATAATTATTAGGGGGGATCATTCTGTTTTCGCCAGCCTCACCCCCACATCGCGTATCCCCTTCAGGCCATCCACACGCATACCCTGGCGCAGGCTCAGGCGGTAGTTGCCCGCCATGGGAAATTGCTTGCGCTCCTTATATATAAGGCGGTTGTCGTATATATCACCCATGCCACTCCCCAGCCACTTGCCTGTGGGGTCAGCTAAGAAACACTGTACCGTATCAGTCGCCTTCTTCCCATTAGGGAATTCAAGCTCCGCAAACAGATACAAGTTGCTGTATCCATAATCCTCACCATTGCGCAGGTTGATGTACATGTTGTGCAGCGTAGTAGTATCTGCTATCTCAAATTCGAAAGTGATGGCGCTGGCCTTGTCCCACTGCCCTTTTTCTATGCTCTTATTTTCTTCAAACACTACATCGCTATCGCATGAGGCAAACATGGCAACCGTTGTAAAAAGAAAAAATACGTGAATGCATTTCATGGAGCAGGGGGCCTTGGGTTATTGCCTCTGTTATCCCCTCTGCCCCTGCGGGGCTGCTGGTTTCTTTGCTGTGGTGGCCGCCCCTCTTTGGGTCGGCTTTTATCAGAGCCTTGGCCTGCACCTGCCCCCACGGGGCCTGCCGGTTTGGCCACATTCCCCGCAGTGGCAGGCCCTTGTCCTTGCTGTGGGCGCCCTTTGTCACCACGCTTGCTATTTCTGCCCTTGCCTCCACGCCCTCTCTTTCTGTCGAAACGTGTCAGGCTGTCCTGACCAACTACCTGTGCAAAGTCCGTTACGTCCTCGGTTATTTCCTCTACCATGAATTCTTCAACATCCGCTATTTGTATGCCTTTGCGGTTGCGATCTATGATGTCGCGAACAGCATCAGTACTCAGCGGAAAAGGTGGCTCCCCATGCTGGCCATCGTATGTGTAGAACATTACCTTTTTGAATAGGTCACTCTTGAAATGCGATGCTACTCCTTTAGGCAATTGCAGCTTTACATGCGAATTTGGAAAGTCTTTCAATGCTTCCACATAAGTATCCAGCTCATAGTTCAGGCAGCATTTCAGCTTGCCGCACTGGCCTGCCAGCTTTTGCGGATTGAGCGAGAGCTGTTGGTAGCGCGCAGCACTGGTGCTCACCGCGCGGTAGTCAGTAAGCCACGAGGAGCAGCACAATTCGCGACCACATGAGCCAATGCCTCCAAGCCTGCCTGCCTCCTGCCTGTATCCTATCTGGCGCATCTCTACTTTCAGCTTGAAGGTATCAGCATAGCGCCTTATCAGCTCGCGGAAGTCCACGCGGCCATCAGCAGTGTAGTAAAATGTGGCTTTGGTTTTATCACCCTGATATTCTACATCGCTTAGCTTCATTTCCAATTTCAATTCCCTTGCTATGGTGCGTGCACGCATCATGGTGTCCTGTTCCAGTGTGCGGCCCTCCTGCCAGCGTGCTATATCATCTTCTTTCGCTTTGCGGTAAAGTTTTTTCACCTCATAGTTGTCTTTCACATCCTTGCGTTTCATCTGTATGCGCACCAGTTCGCCCGCCAGGCTCACCACACCCACATCGTGCCCGGGCGAGGCCTCTACTGCCACCACATCACCGGCATACAGCTCCAGATTGTTCACATTCCGGTAGTAGCCCTTACGACTGTTTTTGAATCGTACTTCTACCATATCAAATGGCTTTTGCCCCTCAGGCAGAGCCATGCCGCTTAGCCAGTTGAATACCTCCATCTTGTTGCAGCCATAGGTGCCACATGCACCATTGTTCTTGCAACCACCGGGTAGCCCGTCCTTTCCTGTTCCACAACTCGCACATCCCATATCGTTATCCTTTTTTTGTCTGTTTAGTAAAATAAGTTGTATGCCGCAGTGTACTCTGCTGACTTGTGTGCCAAACCTAATTGAAATAAGACGCGCTACGGCAAAAGCAGAATTACTTTCAACAAACAACCCGTTTGAAATTCTTAAAGGATGGCTTTTACCATCCTTGCATACTCTTTAGCAAAATAAGTAATTATCACATCCGCCCCTGCGCGGTGAATGGACAACAACATTTCAGGCATTGCCTTCTCGTAATTCAGCCAGCCTTGCAGCGCAGCGGCTTTCACCATAGCATACTCTCCACTTACGTTGTAAGCTGCTATAGGCAAATCGAAATTCTCTTTCAGCAAATGAATCACATCTAAATAGCACAAGGCCGGCTTTACCATTAAGAAGTCCGCTCCCTCCGCGGTGTCCAAGGCAGCTTCTCGCAACGCTTCGCGTTTGTTGGCGGGATCCATTTGGTAGGTTTTCTTATCGCCAAACTTGGG